>JAYUMO010000186.1:0-9037 GCA_043762555.1 Gemmatimonadaceae bacterium
GGTGCGCTACAACAATCGGGCGCTGCAGATCGTGCCGACGGCGCGGGCGAAACGCTACACCGGCCCGAAGGCACGGATCCTCGTGCGCGAAACGGCCGCGGGCGATATCCTCCTCGTCGGGCGGACGGCGGCCGGCGACGAGCAATGTCTCGCGTGGACCGAGCTGTCGCCCACGGCGCGGGCCGCCCGGGCGCCCGCCCATCCTGCGGCACCCCCCGCGCCCGCGACGCCCCCCACCGCCCCGGCCGGCTACACCCGCTCCGGCAAACCGCTCAGTGCGAAACAAATGGCCACCCGCGCTCGATGGCATCGGGCCGTCCTGATACAGATGCAGAGCAAACCCCGGCCGCACCTCGCCCCGACCGCAACCCGCTGACGCCCTCACCACTCTCACCCCCACCATCAAACAGGGGACAGTTCTATTGAACTAATACCGGGGACATTTCTATTGAACATTGACAAGTAGTCGCCCCAGCCCTTGCCCCTGAAAGGTGCGGGCGCGCATTCTCAGTGTGCGCCATTTCCCCGACCAACCGAACGTGTGTCCGAGCTGATCCAGATCGAAGCGCCGCCGCGCAGCCAGGCGCACGCCGCGTTCCTCGTGAACGGCGAACGCCGCGAGATCGCCTTCGCGCCGAACAAGACGCTCCTCGAGGTGTTGCGCGAGGATCTCGCGCTCACTGGCACCAAGCACGGCTGCGAGCTCGGCGAGTGCGGCGTGTGCACCGTGCTCGTGGATGGCGCGCCGGTGCTCTCCTGCCTCGCCCTCGCCGCGCAGTACGCCGAACGCCGCGTGGACACGGTGGAAGGGATGGCCCACGGCGGCGTGCTGCATCCGCTGCAACAAGCCTTCGCCGAGCTCGGCGCCGCGCAGTGCGGCTACTGCACCCCGGGCATCCTGCTCGCCGCGCAGGCGCTCCTCGCGTCCAATCCGCGTCCCGCGCGCGACGAGATCAAGAACGCGCTCGCCGGCAACCTCTGCCGGTGCACCGGCTATCTCAAGATCTACGCGGCGGTGGAGCTTGCCGCACAGTGGATGGAGAGCGCGCGTGGCTGAGCGACCGCGCGAATTCCGCGTCATCGGGTCCTCCGCCCAGAAGGTCGACGGCGGCGCGAAGGTGACGGGCGAGACGCGCTTCGCCGACGATCTCGTGCTCCCGCGCATGCTCCACTGCAAGCTCGCCCGCTCGCGCCACCCCCACGCGCGCCTCGTGAAGGTCGACACGCGCCGCGCGGCCGCGCTGCCCGGGGTGATCGCCGTCCTCACCGGCGACGCGCTCCCGATCCCCTTCGGCATCCTCCCCGTCTCGCAGGACGAGCACGCGCTCTGCCGCGATGTGGTGCGCTTCGTCGGCGACGCCGTGGCCGCCGTCGCGGCCGTCGATGAAATGATCGCCGAAGAGGCGGCGCGCCTCATCGACATCGAGTACGAGCCGCTGCGCGCGATCGAATCCATAGAGGACGCGATCGCCACACCGGCACCGCAGCTCCACAGCTACGCCGACCGCGGCAACATCCACAAGGAGATCGCGCTCGACTTCGGCGGTGTGGACGAGGCGATGACGCGGGCCGACTACGTGGCCGACGACCTCTTCTTCTACGAGGGGAACACGCACCTCGCGATGGAGCAGCACGCGGCGCTCGCGCAGTGGTCCACCGATGGCAAGCTCACGCTGTGGAGCAGCACGCAGACGCCGCACTACGTGCACCGCGCGCTCGCCAAGGTGCTCGAGATGCCGCCGGCCCACGTGCGCGTGATCGCGACGCCCAACGGCGGCGGCTTCGGCGGCAAGTCCGATCCGTTCAATCACGAGATCGTGGTCGCTGAGCTCGCGCGTCGCACCGGACGCCCGGTCAAGATCTGCCTCACGCGCGAAGAAGTGTTCTACTGTCACCGCGGCCGCCACGCCACGCTCATGCGCTGCCGCACCGGCGTCACCAAGGATGGCCGCATCGTCGCCATGGATTTCACCAGCTTCCTCGACGGCGGCGCGTACGGCAGCTATGGCGTCGCGAGCACGTACTACACGGGCGCGCTGCAGACGGTCACCTATGAGGTGCCCGCGTACCGCTTCCGCGGGCTGCGCGCGTTCACGAACAAGCCACCCTGCGGCCCCAAGCGCGGCCACGGCACGCCGCAGCCGCGCTTCGCCGTGGAGGTCCAGCTCGACAAGATCGCCGAGCACTTGACGCTCGATCCGGCCGACATGCGGCGCCGCATCCTGCAGCCGCCCAATAGCATCACCGCGAACTGGCTGCGCATCGGCTCGATGGGGCTCGGCCCCTGCATCGACGCCGCGGTGCGCGCGAGCGGCTGGCGCGACAAGTTCCGCAAGCTCCCCCATGGACGCGGCATCGGCATCGCCTGCTCGTCGTACATCTCGGGCGCGAACCTGCCCGTCTACTGGAACCAGCTCCCGCACTCGAGCGTGCAGCTCAAGCTGGATCGCTCGGGGGGCGTCGCCGCCTTCTGCGGGAGCATCGATATCGGTCAGGGCTCCGACACCATGCTCGCCTTCTTCGTCGCCGAGGTACTCGGCCTGGAGCCGGTGGACATTCGCGTCGTCACGGGCGACACCGATCTCACGCCGGTGGACCTCGGCTCGTACTCCTCGCGCGTGACGATGATGACCGGCCACGCCGCCATCCAGGCGGCGGAGCGCGCGCGCGACACGGTAGCGGGCCCGGTGGCGAAGAAGCTCAACCTGCCGCTCGAGCGGCTCGTTTTCGCCGGCCGCCGCGTCTTCGACGCCGAGGATCCGTCGCGCGGCGTCGAGTTCGCCGAGGCGGTGCGGATCGCCGAGAGCGCGCTCGGGGCGATCGGCGCCACCGGCTCGTACTCGCCGCCCAAGTCGCCCGGGCGCTACAAGGGCGCCGGCGTCGGCCCCTCCCCCGCCTATTCATACTCCTGCGCGGTGGCCGAGGTCGAGGTCGATGCCGACACCGGCATCGTGCGCGTGCCCAAGGTGTGGATCGCGCACGACATCGGACGCGCGATCCATCGCCTGCTCACGATCGGCCAGGTGGAGGGCTCGGTGTACATGGGGCTCGGCGAGATCCTGATGGAGGAGATGACCTATCGCGACGCCGAGCGGAACGTGGTGCACCATCATCCGAGCATGCTCGAGTACAAGAGTCCGACCACGCTCGAGATGTGCGACGTGGAGACGATCCTAATCGAGGAGCCGGACCCCGGCGGTCCCTTCGGCGCGAAGGAGGTCGGACAGGGCCCGTTGCTCCCGATCCCGCCCGCGGTGGCGAACGCCGTGTACGATGCGGTGGGCGTGCGGGTGGACCAGGTGCCCTGCTCTCCGCACATGGTGCTGCGGGCGCTCAAGGAGAAGCGGAAGGGGAAGCCGCCGCGCTACGGGCCGACGCGCGTGCCCGAGTACGCCTTCCCCGACGCCGTGCGCATTCTCACGCCGGCGCAGGGCGGGGATGGCCGCGAGGCCGATCAGCGCGCGCACAGCGAAGTGGGCGGGCCGGCCGACGCGCCGATCGCCGCGGGGTCGCGCTAGTGCTGCGCCTCCCCCGCTTCGCGCTGGTGGAGCCGCGGAATGTCGCCGACGCCGTGCGCGCGCGCGCCGACGCGGGCGACGACGCCATGTACGTCGCCGGCGGCACCGATCTCTGGCCGAACATGAAGCGCCGCCAGATGACGCCGCGCACCGTGATCGCGCTCGCGCGCGTCCGCGAGCTCGAAGCGGTGCGCGGCACGCCGCGCGAGGGGATCACGATCGGCGCCGGCGTCACGTTGGAGGCGGTGGCGCGCCATCCCCTGATCCGCGAGCACTACCCCGCCGTCGCGCGCGCCGCCGAGCTCGTCTCCACGCCGATCCTGCGCCACATGGGCACGATCGGCGGCAACCTGCTCCTCGACACGCGATGCAACTACTACGATCAGAATGAGGAGTGGCGCCGCGCCATCGACTACTGCATGAAGAAGGACGGCGCCATCTGTTGGGTGGCCCCCTCCAGCCCCCGCTGCTGGGCGGTGCAGAGCTCGGACGGCGTACCGGTGGCCGTCGCGCTCGGCGCCGAGGTGACCCTCGCCGGCCCGCGCGGCGAGCGTCGCATCCGCGCCGCCGATCTCTACGCCAACGATGGCATCCAGTATCTCACCAAGCAGCCCGACGAGCTGCTCGTGGCCTATCACCTGCCGCCCGTGAACGGCTGGCGCGCCGTGTACCACAAGCTCCGCCGGCGCGGCTCCTTCGATTTCCCGGTGCTCGGCGTCGCCGCGTGGGTGCAGCGCGCCAAGGATGGCACGGTGAAGGCCGCGCGCATCGTGCTCGGCGCCGTCGCGTCCTACCCGCAGGAGGTCCCCGAGGCCGCCGCCGCGCTCATCGGCTCGAAGCTCGACGCGCGCGCGATCGCCGCCGCGGCCGACGCCGCGCACCGTCCCGCGAAGCCGATGGACAACACCGACTTCACGCTCGCGTGGCGAAAGGAGATGGTGCGCGTGTACGTGCAGCGCGCGCTGTCGGAGATCGCGGCCGGCTGATACTCCTCGCGCCCCTCGGTCGAGGGTTCAGCGCGACGACGTCATTGCACTGAGCACCGCGGTGAGCCGCTCCGGCAACGCGTAGCTGTCCGCGCCGAGGGTGAGCCGCGCCAGCGGGTGTTCCGCGGCGGCGCTGAGCAGCGCCGCGACAGCGGGCGAGGCGCCCCGGTCGGCGAGGAGCCAAGGGCTCTGCCGCACCAGCTCCACGAAGGCGTCGGCACGAGTGATGGGGGCGAGTCCCGTTGGCAGGTCGGCGCTCACACGCGGAAAGAGGATCCCCCGCAGCTCAGCCGACGCTCGCCAGTGTCCCGCCCGGAATGAGCGCGGATCGAACTCCACGCGATGGCCGGTCGTAACGCCGGCGTGGAACCCACGGTCGAGGTGGATGCTGCTCCCCCATCCCTCCACGCGGATGCCGCCGCGGATCGGCGAGAGGATCACCGCATCATCCGACAGATAGTCCCAGCCGGCGGACACGAGCGCCGCCGTCGCACTCGACTTCCCGGCGCGCGAGTCGCCGACGAGCATCCACGCCCCTCCGGCGGGCGCGATGACGCCGGCGGCGTGGACGACGGCGTGGCCGACGTGGCCGACCAAGAGCGTGACCGCGAGGCCGAGCGCCACGCCGGCGTCGAGCCGTTCATCCGCCGAGAGCGCGGAATGCACGTGGAGGGTGGCGCCCCGGCTGTCGCGATCCACGGCGCCATGCACCGAACCCGCGGCGTTCCTGAGGTGCGTGTGCCCCGCCGCGGGCTGATCGACCCACAGGGTTATCCCGCTCACGCACATCGACGGTTCGGCGTGCGGCGGCGGCGGCGCGGGGGCATCGTCGCGTCGCGCGCGGATCGTGCCGAGCGGGTGGCCGCTCCACCCGCCACGCGGCGAGGGGAGCGCCTCGCGGAGGACCTCTCGGGTGAAGGGATCCGCGTTCAGGATCAGGCGACTCGACTCGAGCAGCGGGACGATGTGCACGCCGAGCTCGATCGGCGATCCGCCCACCGGCGCGTCGGGCTCGCCGAAAGTGTTCACGCCCGCTTCCGCGACTGGAGCAGTCCCTTCTCGAGCATATCCGCGAGGAGCCGCTCGATGGCGTCGCGCGCCTCCGGCTCGGTGACTTCGAACTCCGCCATCAGCTGCTGCACGATGTCGTCCGGGCCGGTCGCCCTTTCGAACCCACGCCAGATCGCGGACGCGGTCGCATTCAAGTGGAAGTAGTGCTTGGTGTCCAGATCGAGCAGCACCGATTCGTCACCGAGGTGGGCGACGAGCACCTGCGGCGCGGGTGTGGCTTGCTTCTGGGGCACGGCCGTCAGCGTGCGGCGGTGGGATGCTGGGCCGAGCCCGCGCCGGTCGGAATGGAGTGGACCCGTGCCGGATCCGCGGGATCGAGCCACCGCAGGGCGAAAGTGCCGGCGACGCGCTCCGTGAAGAGCAAGCGTCCGTCCGCGAGCCAGCTCGGCTGGCCCACGTTCCCGCGCGTCGTGAGGCGCACCGCGGCGCCGGTCGCCAGCGTGACGCGATACAGCTCCGTCGGCCCATCGCGATTCGACGCGAACGCGATCGTGAGCCCATCGGGGCTCCACGCCGGCTCGACGCTCGCGTACCCGTGTGCCCCGCTCACGAGCTGCGTCGCGCTCCCCGTCGCGCCGGCGAGCGCGGCGATGTAGATCCCCGCGGCTCCGTCGCGCGTGGTCGTGTACGCCACGCGATCGCCCGCGGGCGACCAGGCGGGACTGGCCTCGAGCGCGCCGGAGAAGCCCGCGTCGGCCGCGATGGGGCGCGTCGGTGCGGCCGCGCTCGCGCTCGCGATCATCACGCGCGAGTACGCGCCCACGAAGATGAGCGCGAGATGGGTCCCGTCGGGTGAGAGTCGCGGATCGCTCTCGTCGCTGGAGTTCGTGGTGAGGCGCGTTTGCGAGCCGCCGGCGAGCGGTACGCTGAACAGCTCGGCGCTGCCGGTGCGATAGCTCACGAAGACCACCGTGCCGCCGCTCGCGCTGGGTTGGCGGTCGTCGCCGGCGTCGGTTGTGAGCGGCGTCAGCGCGCCGCCGTCGAGCGCCACCGAGTAGATGTCGCGATTGCCGCTCACGACCGCCTCGAAGACGATCGTCGGCGGGACGGCCACCGTGACGGCGAGCGACGCGCGCACGCTGTCGCCCCGCGCCAAGCCGCGCCCGGTTACCGTGAGCGGCCCCGCCTGTAGCAGGCGCAGACTGTCGGGTGGCACGAAGGTCGCCGCCGCCTGGGGGGTGACGGTGTACGCCGCGCCGGGCACCGCCTGTCCGTTCGCGTCGAGCCCGACCGACACGGTGAGCCCGCGCTCCGCGCGACCGCCGATGCTCACCACCCCCGGCGTCGGCGCCGTGCTCGGGCTGTTCCCGCAACCCACCGCGAGCACGGCAACGAGACAACGCACCGCACTACGCATGCGCGGGCTCCGTCATGGCCGACTGCCACGGGCTCGACTCGTACGCAGCGAGCCACGCGAGCTTGCCCGTCGTGCGCGCGCAGCGCAGGCAGGGGAACTCGCGCAGCGGATCGTCGACGTCCAACGGCTCGGCGTCGCGGCGCAACGTGCCCAGACGCGCGCGGTACGCATCATACGCCGCGGCAAGCGGCACGCGCGCGAGATCGGCCACCACGTCCGTCGGGATCGCGCCGTACTCCGAGAGCTGGCAGCAGAGACAGAGCTCGCCCTTGTGATTCACGTACAGCCGCCGCTCGGCGAAGGTATCGCACAAGAGCGGCGGCTCGCCGGGGAAGGGCGGCGCGCCGAAATCCAGTCCGATCGTCGTCCGACGGTGCGGCTCGCGGCCCACTGCGCGCACGTCGGCCACGATCTCGTGCCACTCGCCCGGCGATAGATCCAGATCGCGCGCGGCGCTCGTGGGCACCGGCTGCGCGCATTGCACGAACAGGCCCATGGCGCCGAGGGACTCAGCCAGATCCGCCGCCGGGCGCACGTCGCCGCGCGAACCGCGATCGATCAGGATCGACATCGAGAAGGGGATCCGCCGGGCGGTGAGCACCGCCGCCGCGAGCAGCACGCGACGGAAGGATCCACGCCCCCGCTCGGCGTCGTGCACCGTTTCGGTGGCGCCGGAGAGCGAGAGCCGCACCGCGCTCGGCGGATGTCGCCCGAGCAGCGACAGCACCCGTGGCAGGTGCCAGCCATTCGTGACGAAGGCCCACCGCACCGCGCGAGCCTGGAGCGCGCCCACGATGCCGGCGAGGTCCCGGTGGATGAGCGGCTCGCCGCCGGTGAGCGTCACGCGCACTTCGCCGAAGATCGCCTGCGCCTCCGCCACGACGCGACCGATGAGCGCCGCGCCGAGCTCGCCCGGCGTCACTACATCATCGCGAATGCAGTGCGGGCATCGGAGATTGCAGTGCCGCGTGACGGCCAGGCCGAGAAGCATGGGCGGTCAATGCGGGAAAACGGTGCCGCCGGGCCCGCCGCCGCCCTTGATCCCCGAGCCCTGCGGGCCTTGCAGCCAGAGCCCAGTGAGCAGCGGGAGTTGCTCGCAGGTGGGTTCCACCCACGGCCGCTTGCCGCTCGGCGGTGCGTCCGCGCGTTGTGCTTCGCTGGGTGCCGGCGAGAGCGCAGTCATGATCCCTCCGTTATCGGATCGCGAGTGCGATCGCTCAGGGAACTCGGACAAGCGTGGGTTCTAAGAAATCGAAGCCTGTGCCGTCGCCGATCGCGCCGGCGCCGCCGAAGCCCCAGCAGTACGGCACGTTCTTGCTGGTGATGGCGCACGTCTGCTGTGTGCCGGCCGAGATCGCGGAGAAGGTGGTGACCCCGCCCGTGACGGCGACCGGTACCAATTCATCGGCCGTGGTCCCATCACCGAGTTCGCCCTGGCCGTTATAGCCCCAGCAATACGCGGCGCCCGTCTTTGCCTCGAGCGCACACGCGTGGGAGGCGCCGAGCGCGACCGCGGAGAACTGGAGCCCGCCCTTAACGGGGACGGGCTTTGCGTGATCGACGGTAGTTCCGTCGCCGAGTTGACCGAACGTGTTGATCCCCCAGCAATAGACTTCCAGGGTCGCCTGCTCGATCCCGCAGCTAAACTGGTTGCCCGCTACGATCGCCGCGAACGCGAAGCCGAGGATCTGGCTGGGCTTGAGTTCGGAACTCTTCGTGCCGTCACCCAGCTGGCCGTTGCTATTGTCTCCCCAACAGTAGGCGGTGCCATCCCTCTGAAGCGCGCAGCTGTGCTGGTCGCCGGCGGAGATGGAGTTAAACGTCAGGCCCGAGGGTGACGTGGGCTTGGAGGCATCGCTTGTACTCCCGTCGCCGATCTGCCCGGCTCCGTTCGACCCCCAGCAGCGCGCCTCGCGATCGCCCAGTCCGGCGAGGAGCGCACACGTGTGGTGACCGCCGCTCCCGTTCGTCGAGATCTGGTCGTACAGGTCGCCTCCGGCGACGGGCACCGGAATTGCGCTCCCGTCCGGGGGCGACCCGTTACCGAGCTGGCTGAGGGAGTTGTCCCCCCAACAGAAGGCCGTGCCGGATCCATCCAGGGCGCA
>JAYUMO010000187.1:0-1928 GCA_043762555.1 Gemmatimonadaceae bacterium
AGCCAACAGGCTGCCCTTCGGTTCGTGACGGCCGCGCGGGAGAGTCACGCGATCACGCCGCGGTGTCTCGAATACACGAACGCCGAAGCGACGGGATTCATGCGGGTGGCCGCGCAGGACGAGAGTTGGGCTCGTGGCGCGGCGGCGATGGTGTACGCCGAGGACGCGGGCGATGGGCACGACGCTCCGCTCGATGCATGGCTGTCGCTGATCGAGGCGCACCAAGGGTTGACGGACGATCTGCGCACCTTCGATGGTGAAGCGGCGCTGCGCGAGGCGCGCCGTCTGCGGCACGCGGTGCCGGCGACCATGCACGAGCGCGCGAACCGCTATCGAGGGGTGGGCGGGCGGCGCATCAGCACGGACTGGGCGGTGCCGTTCCGCGTGCTCGCCGCGGTGCTGGACGCGTCGGACCAGATGTGCGACGCGCGCGGCATCGATCGGCCGGTGGTATTCGGGCACGCCGGTAACGGGCACCCGCACCAGAATTGGGCGGCGAGAGACCCCGATGAAGTGCGCGAGATGGAAGCGGTGGTCGAGGAAACGCTGCGCGTGGTCATCGCGCACGGTGGCACGATCGCCGCCGAACATGGCATCGGGAAAATCAAGAAGCGATTTCTTCCGATGCAAATGCGCGAGCGGCAGTTCGCCGCCATGCGCGCGCTGAAGCATGCGCTTGATCCGGCCGGTGTGTTGGCGCCCGGGAATCTCTGGTGAGCGGACCCGTATGAAGGCGCGTTTCGCCTCGGTCGTGCTCGACGCGGACTCGACGCTCGCGGGCCTCGAGGGCGTGGACTGGATCGCAGCGCGCCGTTCCCCCGACGTGGCGGCCGAATGCGCCGCGCTCACCGAGCGTGCCATGGAGGGCGTGGTGCCGATTGACGACGTATACGTGACGCGCCTGATGCGCATCCGCCCGACGGTCGCCGAACTGCAGTTGCTGGCGCAGGCGTATGTGCGCGCCGTCGCGCCCGGCGCCTCCGCCTGCCTCGCGGCGCTGCGTGCGGCTCACGTGCGCATCGTGATGGTGAGCGGCGGCTTTCGCGACGCCCTTCTGCCGCTCGCGGCTCTGGTGGGCATCGAGGCGCACGACGTGCACGCCGTGACGCTGCGCTTCAACGACCGCGGTGAGTACGCCGGACTCGATGGCGACCAGCCACTGACGACGCACGATGGCAAGGCGCGCGTGGTGCGGCGTCTCGCGCTCCGGGCCCCCGTGCTTGCCGTTGGCGACGGCGCGACCGATGCCGCGCTCAAGCCCGACGTCGCGGCCTTTGCCGCATTTACCGGCTTCGTACGGCGCGCACCGGTCGTTGCTGCCGCCGATCATGTGCTGGCTTCCTTTGACGAGCTGCGCGCACTGGTGCTCGCGTGACACTCCTTCCATTCGGGAGATTTTTCCTTCCCGGGCCCACCGACGTTGCCCCGGAGGTGCTCGCGGGGATGATGCGCGGCATGATGTCGCATCGGAGTGCCGAGTTCGAGGCGCTCGTCGGGCGGCTGGTTGCAGGGCTGCAGCCGATATTTCGTTCGACGCGTCCCGTGTACATCAGCTCGTCGTCGGCGACCGGCTTGATGGAGGCGGCCGTTCGCGCGGCACCGCCAGGGGCGATTCTGGCACTCGTCAATGGCGCATTTGCCGAGCGCTTCGCGCGGATCGCGATCGCCTGCGGGCGCGAGACCGTGGTGGAACACTCCGCGTGGGGATCGCCGGTCGATCTCGACGCCGCGCGGCGCGCGCTGGCGGCGCGCGCCTTCTCCGCCGTCACCGTTGTCCACTCCGAGTCGAGCACGGGCGCCCTGTCGGACATCCACGCTGTCTCCGATCTCGCGCACGGGCACGGTGCGGTGTGTCTGGTCGATTCGGTCACGGGCATTGGCGCCGCGCGCGTGGAGACCGACGCCTGGGGGCTCGACTTCGTGTTCAC
>JAYUMO010000188.1:0-3319 GCA_043762555.1 Gemmatimonadaceae bacterium
GCGGCGCGCGGAGAGGGAAACGCGACCTTCGACGCCTGGCGCGCGTCGCTCACCAATGGCCGGTGGCTTGACATGCACGAGCTGTGTCTGAAGCAATACTTCCATCCGGCGATGCGGGGGAGCACGTCGATCAAGGATGTGCTCGACGCGCTGTGGGCGAGCGACACGATCCTGCGCGCCGAATTTCCCGAATATGGGGCTTCGCCGGGCGATCCGTACGACGCATTGCCGAAGGTCGAGATCGATGGGCGGGCCTTCGAGATCGCGGAGGGCACCGGGGCGGTGACGGCGTATCAGGCGATGCTGTACGGGGAGTTCCGGGACAACGCGGGGGCGCGAGGGAAACTGCGAGATGCGCTGCTGCGCTACTGTCGGCTGGATACGGCGGCGATGGTGATGATCTGGAATAGTTGGGGACGAGCGGTCAAGACGAGCGGTCAAGACGAGCGGTCCATAGTCCGTAGTCCGTAGTCCATAGGGAGAAAGTGGACAGTGGGGAAGAGGAGCGCCGTGCACTCCTATCCCCCACTGTCTCCCTGCGGACGACGGACTACGGACTACGGACCGCTGTTAAGGCACGTGAAACTTCCCGCCCCGCGACGTCGGCGCCGGTTTCGTTCGTGACTTCTTATTCGGGTCACTCGGAATTATCGGCGTCATTCCGTGCTCCGGATTCACGACTTCCGCCTTGCTCGGATCGCGGCGGCCGCCGACGAGCGGCTGCGTGAATCGCGAGGCGGCGCTGTCGGTGGAGAAATTGACGACCGCTGGTGCGAACACCACGATGGGATCGAGCGTCGATGGATCGGCGGCGAGGGTGGCGACCGCGGCCGGAGGGCGACCGCGCACGGCTCTCACGATACCGACGACGACGAGAGCGAGCATGAGCGCGCCGCCGATGCCGAGCGCGAAGGCCATCAGCGTGGGACGATGGCGCTTCCACGCGGATTCGCCCTCGGGTCCGTCCGCGTCGTGGGGGCGTGCGTTCACGTGGCGCGGGGCCACGCGGACCGTGCCGCGCGCCGGCTCGCGCTTGGTCGCCGCGGACATCGGGCGGCGATGCTCGCCGCCGGTCGCGTCCGAGAGCATCGATTCCCACGGGGGGAGGGTCGGGCGGCGCGCCCACTCGGCGCCGGCCTCCGGCTCGCCGTCCGCGTCGCGGTCGCCGGCGTCCGCGTCGCCATTCGCGGCGGGCGCGGGGATGAAGTTGCGCTCCCCGTTCTCGTAGACGCGAACGTGGCGCTCGATCACCGGCTCGCCGGACACCGCGCGCCGGCCGTGATACTCCAGATACTCGCCGAACGCGTCCGACCCGAACGAATAGTCGAGCGACCAGCCGTGCCGCTCCATGTGGCCGGCCTCGCGGTCCACCACATCGCGAGCGGGAAGGGTCACTTCCCACTGCGCAAATTCACGGTCGAACGCCTCGATGGCTTTACGCATGACGCACGGAGAAAAGCGTACGAACTACCCGGTGCCGGGGACACTCATCCCATACTCACGACGACTCAGCGCGCGGCGAGGTCTCCCGCCAACTTATCCGAAGAAACGCCGTCGGTCACCCCCCGCGGCGCCGCGAGCCCGCGGATCAGATCCTGGAACCGGTCCATCTCCTCCCGCGCGATCGGCCGCGCGGGCACACCGCCCCATGTCTCCCCGGCGTTCACCCGCGAACCCGGCAGCAGCACCGAGTGCGGCAGGATCGTCGCGCCTGGGCCGACGATGACGTCGCCCATCACCGTCGCCCGGAGGCCGATCGTCGCCCCGGTGCAGATGTACACCGGTTCGATCACGAGGTGTCCGCCGCCGCCGTAGTGCGCGAAGATCGTCGCACTCCCGCCGATCACCACGTCGTCCTCGAGCGTGATCAATTGCGGATCCGACAGCAGCTCCGTGTTGATGTACGCCCGACGGCCGATCTTCATCCCCATTGCCTTGAGGAACCAGAGGCCAAAGGGGGTGAGCGTGACGAAGGGGAGAAAGGTGAAGCGGACCAGGTAGAACAGCGCGTTATGGACGAACCACGGCAGCGCCGCGATCGTGTAGTACGCCCCCTTGTAGCGCCGGACGCGCGTCGGGAGCACCAAATTGTAGACGGGGACGATCAGCAGCAATACGAAGCCGGCGAGGAAAAAGCCGACGCCGATCGCGGTGCCAACAGCCGGCCAGGCGAGCCACGGGGGGAGGGCGCCGGCCCACCCGGCGGCGCGATCCACGAACCAGAGGGCCGGCGCGGCGGCGAGTCCGAGGGCGGTGGCCGCGATCGCGTACATCACGAGCACCGCGCCCAGGTAGCTGGCGAACTGGAATCGACGGATGAAGCGGTCGAGGGGGGAGCTGGGGGGCGGGGAGGGCGGAGTGGGGAGCATGGGGGAGTGAACAGTCGGTGAAGGGCGGACCGCAGTCAACAGCGGAGTCCGTCGTCCATAGTCCGTAGTCAGAACAACAAGTGCGAATCGGGGTAGATCGTTGCGCGGCGCGTCATCGCGCGTCATCTACTCAAGAGTGTGTCCTCATGCGAGGGCCGCGAAAAGGGCAAACCCGTCGAAAGACGGGGGCGCAAAGCCGACGGGGCTTCGGTGCTCGGGCGAGCATCATGCCGGCTGGGCTGTCGAACGGACTAATCGTTGAGGGGGGACGATGGGGCAGAATCCGATGGAATGGGAGCTCCAGCAGCTCACGTCCGGCACCGAGATCATGGTGTCCGACGCGAACAAGAAGCCGATCGCGCGCGGCGTACTGCGCGCCGACCGCAAGGGGCTCAGCGGTCCGAACGGAGAGTACTTCTCGCTCGAGAACATGGACCCCACCTGGAGCTTCGTGGTGGTGCGCCAGCGGCGCTCGGATCCCGGGGGGAAGAAGCCGTTCTAGCGCGTCGGCCCTAGTCGCCGGCGCCGATCGCGCGCACGCGGGTCTCGAGCGCGAGGCGTTCGAGCTTCTCCATCGGGAGCATCAAGAGCAGCTCGATCCGGCGCGTGATCACCTGCCGCGCCGCGGTGAAGGCGCGGAGCTTCTCCTCATGCGTCCCGGCCGCCTCCGCCGGATCCTCCATTCCCCAATGCGCGACCACCGGCTGGCCGGGGAAGATCGGGCAGGCCTCCTTCGCCTTGTCGCAGACGGTGATCACGAAGTCCCAGCGCTCATGCTCGAGGCCGTCGATAGGGCGCGGTTGGTGCCCGGACCAATCGATCCCGACCTGCTCGAGCGCTTCGATCGCGAGCGGATTCACGCGCGGCGCGGGACGCGAGCCGGCGCTGTGTGCCTCGAAGCGGCCGTTGCCCTTCGCGTTGAGGATCGCCTCCGCCATCTGGCTCCGCGC
>JAYUMO010000189.1:0-3828 GCA_043762555.1 Gemmatimonadaceae bacterium
ATCAAGGTAGCGGGCTCGCACGGCGGCATCTCGATCGGCGAGGATGGCGTGTCGCAGCAGTCGGTGGAGGACGTCGCGCTCGCCTGCGCGCTGCCGGGATTCATCGTCTGCGTGCCGAGCGACGAGCACGCGATGAAGGCGGCCGTCCACGCCGCCGCCGCGCACCAGGGGCCGGTCTACCTGCGGCTCGGCCGCCCGAAGGCGCCGGTCGTCCACGCGCCCGATGTGAAATTCGCCTTCGGCCGGGCGATCCAGCTGCGCGAGGGGCGCGCCCTCACGATCGTCGCCAACGGCCTCCTCGTGGCGCAGGCGCTTATCGCCGCCGCCGAGCTCGCCGCGCGCGGCGTGGAAGCGCGCGTCCTCGACATGCACACGATCAAGCCGATCGACACCGACACTCTCGCGCGCGCCGCCAAGGAGACGGGCGCCTTCGTGGTCGCCGAAGAGCACATGCACTCCGGCGCCCTCGGCGCGGCGGTGTCCCAGGCGCTGGCCTCGACCGTACCCGCACCGGTGGAATTCGTCGACCTCGGCGACCGCTACGCCGAGTCCGGGAAGCCCGACGATCTGCTGAAGAAGTACGGCATGCTCGCCCCCAACATCGTCACCGCCGCCGAGCGCGTGCTGAAGCGGAAATGAGAACGGGGAAGGCGCGAACGCCTTCCCCGCGAACGGCAGTCCGTAATCCGCAGTCCATTGTCCGTAGTCCACCGCCAACGGCGCCAGCAGTGAGTAGGCGCCGAGGCCGAGGCCGAGACCGGTACTTATCTCGTGGGCTTCACCGGCGGAGTCTCGCTCTTGAACACATCCCGATTGATCTGCACGAATTGCTTCATGTTCGCCGGCGTATCTTCCTCGGGGAAGATCGCCGTCACCGGGCACTCCGGCTCGCAGGCGCCGCAGTCGATGCACTCGTCGGGGTGGATGAATAGCTGCTTTTCCCCTTCATAGATGCAGTCCACGGGACAGACGTCGATGCACGCCTTGTCTTTGACGCCGACACACGCTTCCGTGATTATGTAGGGCATCGCTTGCCTCGAAGACGTTCGGCCGGGACCCACTACAACTACTCCGCCGAATAATATTGCATTCACCGCGTAGGAACAGGGGAACACGCCAGATGGCCGGACCGACGCCGCCATGCGCCTGACCATCAACGGGGAGACGCACGACGTGGCCGCGGCGCCGGAGGAGACCTTGCTCGGCGTGCTCCGAGGCCGGCTGGATCTCATGGGCACCAAGCTCGTCTGCGGTCGCGGTGAGTGCGGCGCGTGCACCGTCCACCTGGACGGCGATCCGGCGTACTCCTGCATCACGCTCGCCGCGGCGTGCGACGGCGCCGCGGTGACCACCATCGAAGGGGTGGCCGACGGCGACGCGCTCCACCCGCTGCAAGCGGCGTTCATCGAGCACGACGCCCTCCAGTGCGGGATGTGCACGCCGGGGCAGATCATGTCGGCGCTCGCGCTCTTTGGGCGGAACCCCGATCCCTCGGCAGCGGAGGTCACGCGCTGGATGAGCGGCAATCTCTGCCGCTGCGGCGCCTATCCCAAGATCGCGCGCGCGGTGCTCGCCGCGGCGCAGGCGATGCGGGAGGCCCGTGGCCGGTAAGCGGACGAAGATCAAGGGGAAGCCCGCCGGCCGCTTCGTCACCACCACGGTAGAGGTCGAAGGGCGCGTGGAGACCAGGCTCGTCGAGCTTCCGGCGTTCGAGCCCACGCCGTGGGGCGAGAGCGCCCGGCTCGACATCGTGGGCCGCCGGGCGCCACGCGTCGATGCGCTCGAGAAGGTGACCGGCCGCGCGCGCTATACGGTGGACGTCAAGCGGGGCGGACTGCTGCACGCCGCCATCCTCCGGTCGCCGATCGCGCACGGCCGGCTCGTGAAGCTCGATCTCGCCCCCGCCCTCGCCATCCCCGGGGTGCGCGCCGCCATCTCGCGCACCGAGATCCCCGCGATCGCCTCCGAGTCCGGCCACCTCTTCCAGTCGGAGATCCTGTACGCGGGGCAGCCGGTGGCCGCCGTCTGCGCCGACACGCCGCAGATCGCCCGTCGCGCGCTGGGCGCGATCGTCACGCGCTACGAGTCCGCGAAGCACGCCGTGACCATCGCCGATGCGCTCGCACCGGGCGCGCCGCGCGTGCGCGCGCGCGGCAACCTGAACGCCGCGCCGCGGATCATCGCGCGCGGCGACGCCATCCGCGCGCTCAAGACGGCGGACGTCGTCATCACCCGCGAATACCGCACCGGCACCGCGCTCCACTCCGCGCTCGAGCCGCACGGCGCGGTGGCGGAATGGGAAGTGGATCGGCTCACCGTCTGGGAGTCGACGCAGGGCGTGTTCAATGTGCGCGACGACCTCGCCGCCGCCTTCGAACTCCCGGTCACTCAGGTGCGCGTGCTCCAGGACCACATGGGCGGCGGGTTCGGCGCCAAGAACGGTGCCAGCACCAACGCGTACGTGGCCGCGCTGCTCTCCCGCACCGCGGGGCGGCCGGTGCGC
Source organism: Gemmatimonadaceae bacterium (assembly GCA_043762555.1). Lineage (GTDB taxonomy): Bacteria > Gemmatimonadota > Gemmatimonadetes > Gemmatimonadales > Gemmatimonadaceae > DATKOH01. Next base: position 2,504 of record JAYUMO010000189.1, read on the forward strand.
TGCATCAACGATCGTGAAGCAGAGCAGAGCGACAGCGGCAATCGGCCCGCCACGGTGCAACGCGTCTCACTCGGCGCGCGGCGCGACGGCACCCTCGTTGCCATCACTCTCGATGCCGAAGCATGCCTCGGGGTCGGCGGGTGGGAGGGGGGCCCGGCGCGCTTCTTCCACGAGCTCTACGCCTGCCCGAACGTGCACACGCGCGAACAGTTCGTGCTCACGCACACCGGCGCGATGGCGAGCTTCCGCGCCCCGGGCCACGTGGAAGGCGCCTTCGGTCTCGAGCGCGCCATGGATGAGCTCGCGCGCGTGCTCGCGATCGACCCGCTCGCGCTGCGGCTCAAGAACCTCGCCAAGAAGAACCCGGCGAACGGTGCGCCCTACTCAGCCAACCATCTCGCCGAGTGCTATCGCGATGGCGCCAAGCGGTTCGGATGGGCAAAGCGCCCGAAGCGGAGCGGTGGCAGCATCCGTCGCGGCTTCGGAATGGCCGCGCAGGTTTGGGGCGGCGGCGGCGGCCCGCCCGCGTACGCGCTCGTGCGCCTGAATCCCGACGGCACCGCCGAGGTGATCGTCGGCACGCAGGACCTTGGCACGGGCTCGCGCACCGTGTTCGCGCAGATCGCCGCCGAGGCGCTCGGCGCGAAGCTCGCCCGAGTGCGTGTCGTGCTCGGCGACACCGAGCGCACGCCGTACACCGGGAACTCGTGGGGTTCGATCACCGTCGCATCCGTCGGGCCGGCGGTGCGCATGGCGGCGGAGGACGCGCGCTCGCAGCTGCTCGAAGCGGCGTCTGGAATGCTCGGGGCGAGTGCCAAGCGCCTCGAGTCGCGCGACGGCAAGGTGCGCGTGCGCGGCGGCAGGCGCGTGATCTCCTTCGCGCAGATCGGTGAGCGTCTCGGCCAGGTGATGATCATCGGCCGCGGCAGCCGCGGCCCGAATCCGGAGGGGAGGTCGCTCTCCACCTTCGGCGTGCAGTTCGCGGAGGTGGAGGTGGACGTCGACACGGGCATTGTGCGCGTGGTCCGGATCGTCGCGTCGCACGATTGCGGGCGGATCGTGAACCCGACGTTGGCCGAGAGCCAGCTCGAGGGCGGGATCATCCAGGGCCTCGGCTACGCGCTGTTCGAGGAGCGCGCGATGGACCGCGCGCTCGGCGTGCCGCTGAACCCGAACCTGCACGATTACAAGCTGCCGACGATGGCCGACAGCCCGATCATCGACGCGCGCTTCGTGAACCACGCCGACCCGAAGGCGAATCACGTCGGTTCTCGCGGCGCCGGCGAGCCGCCGATCATCCCGACCGCGCCCGCGATCGCGAACGC
>JAYUMO010000190.1:0-2530 GCA_043762555.1 Gemmatimonadaceae bacterium
GAGCAGCTCACCTTCCAGCTGCCGGCGCGCGATCCGATGCTGCCGCAGGCGTACTTCCACTTGGGGGAGGCCCACCAGCAGCTGAACGAATACATCCTCGCCGCGCAGGCCTTCTCGCGCATCCCGGAGAACTTCCCCGAGGACACGCTGGCCGGGCCCGCGACGTATCAGGCGGGGCTCTCGTACGCCAAGCTGTGGAAGCGGCCGGATCTGGACGCCGACTACGGCGTCACCGCCCTCAGCACCTTCCAGAGCTTCCTCGCCGCGTTTCCCGACTCGCCGTTGCGCGACAGCGCGCAGCTGCGGATCGAGCACCTGAACGAGATGTTCGCCGAGAAGAGCCTGCAGACGGGGAAGATCTATTCGAAGGAAGGGGCGTACGATTCGTCGATCATCTACTTCAAAGACGTGATCGCGCACTATCCGCAGACCAAGGCGGCCAAGAGTGCGATGATCGGGCTCGTGAAGGCGTACCGCGCGATCTCCTACCGCGAGGACGCGGCCGAGACGTGCGCCACCTTGCACCAGAAGTACCCGTCCGATCAGGACGTGGTCGCGACGTGCGGCAAAGCGGCCGCGTCCGGGACGGCGCCCGCCGCTCCCCCCGCGCCATCGGCGGCCCCGACGGCGAAGCCGTAGCCGCCGTGCGCATCGGCGTCCTCGGCGGGACCTTCGACCCGCCGCACGTGGGCCATCTCCTGGCGGCGAGCGATGCCTGCGAGGCGCTCGTGCTCGACCGGCTGCTCTTCGTGCCGGCGGCGCAGCAGCCGCTCAAGGCCGGCGCGGTCCTCGCGTCGGCCGAACAGCGCGTGCGGATGCTCGAGCTCATGGTGGGGGTGGATCCCCGCTTCGCGGTGGACCGTTCGGAGATCGAGCGAGGGGGGTTATCTTACACCGTGGAGACGCTCGAGGAGTTGGCTTCGTCGGGGCGCTACCCGGGGGCGGCGCTCTTCCTCCTCATCGGCGCCGATCTCGCGGCCCAGCTCGCGACGTGGCGCGAGCCGGCGCGGATCGCAGCCCTCGCCGAGATCGTGGTGCTGGCGCGCGGCGAGGCGCCGGCGCCGCCGGCACCGGACGGGCCGCGCATGGCGTGGCTCGGCACGCGGCGCGTGGACGTCTCGTCCACCGAGATCCGCGCGCGCGTGCGCGCCGGTCAGCCGATCAACGGGTTCGTTGCCGAGCCGGTGGCGCGGTTCATCCGCGACGCCGGCCTGTACCAGTAGGGGGAGGTCATGCTCAAGACCCTGCTCGCCGCCGTTTTCGGAACGCGCCACGAGCGCGAAGTGCGCCGCATCCAGCCGCTCGTGGACGAGATCAACGCGGAGTACGAGCGGCTGCACGGCGTGTCCGAGCGCGAGCTGCAAGCGCAGACGGAGAAGCTGCGCGAGATCGTGCGGGTGCGCACCGCGGCGCTCGAGGCGCGCATCGCCGCGCTGAAGGAGCAGAAAAAGCTCACGCCGGGTCTTGATGCGCGCGCCGCGCTCGACGACGAGCTGAGCGGGCACGACGGCCGCGGCGGCGTGGAGGGCGAGCTGCGCCAGGCGATCGCGGATGTCCTGGAGGAGATCCTGCCGGAGGCCTTCGCGACGGTGCGCGAGGCTGCGCGCCGGCTCATCGGCACGGTGCCCAAGGTGACCGGCCACGAGATCGAGTGGAACATGGTGCACTACGACGTACAGCTCGTCGGCGGCATCCAGCTCCACCGCGGCCGCATCGCCGAAATGGCCACCGGGGAAGGGAAGACGCTGGTCGCCACGCTCCCCCTCTATCTGAACGCGCTGGCCGGCCGCGGCGCGCACCTGGTCACGGTGAATTCGTACCTGGCGCGGCGCGACGCCGAGTGGATGGGCCACCTCTACAAGTTCCTCGGCCTCACCGTCGGCTGCATCGACGTCACCGAGCCCGGCACGCCGGAGCGGCGCGCGGCCTACCTGTGCGACATCACCTACGGCACGAACAACGAGTTCGGCTTCGACTACCTGCGCGACAACATGGTGGTGTCGCTCGAGCAGCGCGTGCAGCGGCCGCACTTCTTCGCCATCGTGGACGAGGTGGACTCCGTGCTGATCGACGAGGCGCGGACGCCGCTCATCATCTCCGGACCGGTGGGCGACCAGGGGGACGCGCAGTATCACGACTTCAACAACGCCGTGGCGCGCCTCGTGCGGGCGCAAACGGAGGACGCGAACAAGCTCGTTGCCGAGGCCGAGCAGGCGCTCGCGCGTGACGATCAGAGCGAGGCCGCGATGCGCCTCTATCAGGCGCAGCTGGGCGCCCCGAAGAACAAGAAGTTGGTGAAAATGCTGCAAGAGACCGGCGTCAAGTCGCTCGTCCAGAAGATGGAGTTGGACCACATCGCCGACCGGAAGCAACCGGCGGCGAAGCAAGCGTACCGCGATCTCGAGGAGCGCCTGCTCTTCGTCCTCGACGAACGCGGCCACACCGTGCACCTCACCGACCGCGGCGTGGATTACATGGCGCCGAGCGACCACGACGCGTTCCTGCTCCCCGACATCTCGGAGGCGGTGCA
>JAYUMO010000191.1:0-2690 GCA_043762555.1 Gemmatimonadaceae bacterium
CGGCAGCAGCGATTCTTCGCCGCCGATGCGCGCGCCGCGGCGATGCGTGCCGCCGTCCGGCAGGCGGCGGACATCCTGTCCAACGAGCTGCGCCCACTCACACCGCGCGACGGCGACCTGTACGCCGCGGCGGCGGATCACGTGGACTTCCGAATGCTGCTTGGGGCGTCGGTGCTCTGCACCATCGCCGCGGGGCGGGATGGCGCGGTGCTGCCCCCCACGCGCGCGGCCTCGGCGCTCGGGCTCACCGCGTGGGTCGCGGCGCCGGTGCGCGGCGACACCCTGCTCGTGCTCGACGCCGGCGCGCGCGACCCCGGCGATGAGCGTTGGACGCGACACGTCCTCACCGCCGACCCGGCCACCCACGCGCCCTGCCCGCCCGCGACCGGATTCACGGGGAGCGCCGCCGAAGGTGCCGCCGGTTGGGAGCTGCACCTGTGGCCGCTCCTCGCGGCCACCGTGCGGCCCGGCGCCGCCGTGCGCTTCGTGCGTCGCGCGCGCTTCGAGCTCTACCGCGCGAGCGACACCCGCTGGTATCTCGGCTTCGCCGACTGCCTCGCGAGTCGCGCCGTGCCGTGCGCGGTGGTCCAGCCGGTGAGCGGTCCGTATGACGCCGGGGGGATCCGCTTCACCTATCTCGATTCGCTCGGCGCGGCGGCCGCGGAGGCCGATGTCGCGCGGATCGTGATCGACATCGTGGCGTCCGCCGCCGGCGCCGCGCCCGGCGTCGCGCGGTCCCGCGATTCCCTCCGCGCCACCGTGGCGGTGCGCAATTGACGGCCGCCGCGGCGCCGGGCGCCCGTCGCGGCTTCGCCCTCGCCCTCGTGCTCGCCGCGCTCCTGCTCGCGGGCGCCCTCGCCGCGGGCGCGGTGGCGGCCGCGCTCCAGGGGACGCGGGACGCTGTCGGCGCCGTCGCGCGGGCCTCCGCCCTCGCGGCCGCCGAGCGCGCGCTCACACTCGCGATCGCCCCGTCGGAGTGGGACAGCGCCTGGTCCGCCCCCGCACCGCCGGGCCTCGTCGCGGTCCGCGCGCACGCGCGCGGCGTCGAAGGGGACACGGTGCGGGTCGTGCGGCTCGATGACTCGCGATTCCTCGTGATCGCGGAGGCGCGCGCCGGCGGGCCATCGTCCCTCGCGGCCCGCGTGCGCCTCTCGCTCCTCGTCGCGCTCGATCCCCTGCGCCGCCCGCGACGGAGCGCGGCGCATTCATGGAGCACGATGCCGTGACGGCGCGCGGGGTCGCTTGCTTGCTCTCACGAAATCACTTGTCGGGCGGATGTGACGCGTTACCTTAGGCGCCCCTGCTCGTGTGACTTACAGCCAACACCTTGGCACCGGTCGGTCGAAGTTCGGTGTCGGGAGCCTTTCGCGTTCGCGTGCACGCGGTGACTCGCGTGCGTTTTCGCTTCCATCAACGGCGGCCCTCACCATGGCGCTCTTCGGAAAGAAGAAGACCACAGTCGGCCTGGACATCGGGTCCGGCCTCATCAAGATCGCGGTCATCGACCACGGTCGCAGCGAGCCCGAGCTGGTGAAGGTCGCGATCGCGCCGCTGCTCGCCGACGCGATCGTCGAGGGCGAGGTGATGGATCCCGGCATCGTCGCCGACGCGATCCGCACCGCGCTGCTGAGCGCGGGCATCAAGTCGAAGTCGGTGGTGACCGCCGTCGGCGGCCGCGACGTGATCATCAAGAAGATCCAGATCGACCGCGTGAAAGAGCAGCAGGCGCGCGAGCTCATCCGCTGGGAAGCGGAGCAGCACGTGCCCTTCGACATGGAATCGGTGGAGCTCGACTTCCAGATCCTCGATCCGGACGCCGACGGGCTCGAAATGAGCGTGCTCCTGGTGGCCGCCAAGCGCGACCTCATCGAGGGGAAGATCCGCCTCCTCACCGACGCCGAAGTACAGCCGGCGATCGTGGACGTCGACGCCTTCGCGCTGCACAACGCCTTCGAGGTGAACTATCCCGAGGCGATGAGCGGCGTGGTGTGCTTGGTGAACATCGGGCACGAGGTCACGAACATCAACATCCTGGACGACGGCGTGCCGCTCCTCACCCGCGATATCGCGGTGGGCACGCGGCGCTTCCGCGAGGACCTGCAGCGCGAGCGCGGGCTGAGCGCCGAAGAGGCCGACGCGCTCCTCCAGGGCTACGAGCGGTCGCCCCACCTGCAGGCCGTCACCGAGACACGCGGCGAGGAGCTCGCCGTGGGGATTGAGCGCGCGGCCGCGTTCCTCGCGAGCTCGTCACGCACGGCGGCGAAGTTGAAGGCCGCCTACACCTGCGGCGGCGGCGCGCGCGTGCCCGGCCTCAACGAGGCGCTCGGCACGCGGCTCCGCATTCCGGTCACCCTCGCCAACCCGTTGCAGCGCTTGCGAGTGCGTGACGGTGCCTTCGAGTCACTCGTCATCGATGATGTCGCTCCGCTCTTGATGCTGCCCATCGGACTGGCGCTCCGCCAGGTCGCCTGACCCTACCGCGAAGGTCGCGACATGATCGAAATCAATCTGCTTCCTGGCACCACCAGCAAAAAGCCCCGGGGTCGCAGCGGTGGCGGCGTTGACTTCGCCGGCGCCGCCGCGGGCATCGCCAGCTCGATCCGGGATCCGTGGCTCATCGGCGCGGTGTCGAGCGTGGTCTTCGCCGGCGCGGTGATCGCGGGCGTCTACTGGTGGCAGCGCGGCCAGAC
>JAYUMO010000192.1:0-6155 GCA_043762555.1 Gemmatimonadaceae bacterium
CGCGATCGAGACGGCGGAGACGGGGCACCTGGTGTTCGGCACGCTGCACACGACGAGCGCGACGTCCACCGTCGACCGGCTCATCGACCAGTTCCCGGCTGACGCCCAGGAGCAGATCCGGGTGATGCTCTCGGAGGCCTTGAAGGGCGTCATCTCGCAGACGCTGTGCAAGAAGATTGGCGGCGGGCGCGTGGCCGCGCGCGAGATCCTGCTCAGCACGCCGAGCGTCTCGAATCTCATTCGCGAGGCGAAGACCTTCCAGATCCCCTCGGTGATCCAGACGTCGAAGAAGCTCGGCATGGTGACGCTCAACGACGCGCTCATCGAGCTGGTGGACGATCACAAGGTTGAGCCGCAGGAGGCCTTCTTCAAGGCGAACGAGAAGGTGGGCTTCATCAGCCTCCTCCAGCAGCGCGGCCACGACACGAGTTTCCTCGACAGCGACGATTCCCCCGCGCCGCCCGCGAAGCCCGGCGCCAAAGCCACGGTGGGGAAACGCTAAGGGCGGGACCGCGGATGACGCGGATGGACTGCGATCGCGCCGTGCGCATTCAATCGTCCGCGCGCTGTTTCAAATTCTTCAGTTGTTTTGTTGGACGACATCACGGGGCAGAGAGATCCGGCCGCGAGAGGAGCGATCGCAGTCCATCCGCGTCATCCGCGGTCCCGCTCTCCCTGAACTGAGATGATGCGCTACATCATCGCGGTGCTTGCCGCTGGGGTGTTGGGCGCGGCGCTCTGGGTTGGGGCGAAGGGGGTGGGGGCGGTGCCGCCGGTGGGGGCGCTGCTCGATCCGGCGAACGGGATCTGGCATGTGGCGGCGTCGGCGCAGCTGCCGCGAGAGGCGCGCGCCAAGGTGCCGGGGCTCACGGCGCCGGTGCGCGTCATCTACGACGACCGGGCGGTGCCGCACATCTTCGCGGTCACCGAAGGGGACGCCCAACGAGCCCTCGGCTACGTCGTTGCGCGCGACCGCCTCTTCCAACTCGAGGTGCAGTCGCGCGCGGGGGCGGGCACGCTCACCGAGCTCCTCGGCCCGGCGGCGCTCGCCGAGGACCGCGCGACGCGCGCGGCCGGACTCGGCGCGGCCGCGGAGTGGAAGCTCGCCTCGGTGCAGCGGGACGATTCGGGGGAGATGGCGTTGCTGACGGCGTTCGCGGATGGCGCGAACGCCTACATCGATCATCTCGCGCCGCGCGACTATCCCTTCGAGTACCAACTGCTCCGCCGCCCGCCACGCCGGTGGGAGCCGGTGCACGCGATCCATCTCTTCGGCCGGATGGCCTACACGCTCAGCTACAATGACGACGAGCTGCGCCATCTGCGCGCGTCGGCGCTCGTGGGGCGGGCGGCCGCCGAGGCGCTCTTTCCCGTCAACAATCCGCTGCAGGAGCCGATCCAGCCGTCGCGCCGCCGCGAGCCGCGCACGAACTTCCGAGCGATCCCGCCCCCGGGGAACGCCGATCCGCGACTGTTTTTGCTCGCGGACGCTCCGCGCCGTCGGGGGAACGAAGCCGTCGCCATCGGCTCCAACAATTGGGCCGTCGCGCCGCAGCGCACGCGCGCCGGCTATGCGCTGTTGGCCGGCGATCCGCATCTCGAGCTCACGCTCCCGTCCATCTGGTACGAAGCGCATCTCGTCGTCCCCGGCGCGCTCGACGCGTACGGGGTCACGATCCCCGGCGCGCCGTCGATTATCCTCGGCTTCAATCGCGACATCGCGTGGACGTCCACGAACGTCGAGGGCGATTTCCTCGATCGCTACGTGGAGACGGTGGACGACAGCGCGCGGCCCACGCGCTATCGCCTGGATGGTGCGTGGCGCCCGCTCACCCTGCGGATCGAGAGCTACAATGATGCGAGCGGTCGCGCCCTCGCGACCGACACGATCTATTGGACGCACCGCGGCCCGATGCGCCGCACCGCCGGTCGCTGGATCTCCATGCGGTGGACCGCGCTCGACAGCTCCGTCAGCCCGCTGCTCTTCGAGCGGGGCCAGCACGCGCGTTCGGCCGCCGAGTGGATGGAGGGGATGCGGTCGTACCGGTCGCCCGCGCAGAACCTGCTCGTGGCCGACCGGGTCGGGACGATCGCCATCCGTTCCACCGGCGCCTTTCCCATCCGCCCGGGCAACGGACGCGGCGACCTCTTGCGCGATGGCAGCACGAGCAAGAGTGACTGGACCGGCTACGTGGTGCCGCAGAAATATCCGCGCTCGGCGAACCCCGCGCGCGGATTCCTCTCGTCGAACAACCAGCAGCCACTTGACCCGGCGGACGATAAGCGCTACCTCGGCGCCGACTGGCCCGCGCCCTGGCGCGCCATCCGCATCAACGAGCTGATGCGCGCGAACGCCAACGTCACGCCCGACGATATGCGGCGCTGGCAGACCGACCCGCACAGCGCGCGCGCGGAGGTCTTCGTACCGGCCTTCCTCGCCGCGGCCCGCGCGCGACCGGGCGACACCGCGCTCGCGCCGGGCGCGCGCTATCTCGCGCAGTGGGACCGCACGTACACGGTGGACAACCAGCGCGCCATCCTCTTCGAGTTCGCGATGCGCGAGCTCGTGGAGCGCACCTGGGACGAGCTCGATCCGGCGTCCACCGGTCTCTCTCCTGACGGCGCCGTGTTGGTTGAGCTGATGCAGCAGCCGCGCAGTCCATGGTGGGATGACCGACGGACGCCCGGCGTGATCGAGACGCGTGACGACATCCTGTGCGCGGCACTCACCGCCGCCTACCGTCGCGCCGAGCACGAGCTCGGCGGCGCGGACGACGGCGGCTGGCGGTGGGGGCGGAACCGGCAGGCGACTATCATGCATCTGCTCCGGATCCCCGCGCTCTCGGTGATGCACGCGCCGAGCCAGGGCGGATCGGGGACGCTCAATCCGCTGTCCGCCTCCGGCACGGAGGGGGCGAGCTGGCGGATGGTGGTCGAGCTCGGCCCCGAGGTGCGCGCGTGGGGCACGTACCCCGGCGGCCAGTCGGGGAATCCGGCGAGCGCGCGCTACATGGACCACGTGGACACGTGGTCGCGCGGCGAGCTCGACACGCTTCGCTTCCCGCATCGCGCGAGCGAGCTCGACCGGCGCTACGTGACGTCGACACTCGTGCTGACGCCGGAGCGCCGCTAGTGCGCGCGATGGTGCGGTACGCCTTCCTCACGGCGTCGTTCGCGCTGGTGACGCGCGCCCTCGGGTGGTGGGCGGTGCCCATCGCCGGCGCAGCGTGGGCGTTCCTGGCCGACGGCGCCCGCCGCTCCCCCTGGGACGCGGGGCTCGGCGCGATCTTCGGGTGGGCGTTGATCCTGGTGTGGGCCGATACGGCGGCCCCGCTCGCCGAGCTCACGCGGCGCGCGGCCGGGGTGTTCGGGGTGCGGCCGGTGGTGCTCCTGGCGGCGACGCTCCTCTACGCCGGCGTGCTCGCGTGGAGCGCGGCGATGGTCATCGCGCTCTCGATCCCGGGAGAACCGCCGTCCGAGGACGATGCGGATGATGCGGATGACGCGGCCGAAGCGCCCGAGGTGCGGATCGCGTCCTGAGACGCCGGTCCGCGATCGCGCTCAGCTCTGCTCGTCGCCGACCCCCTCCCGTCCGGATCCCTTCTTCGTCTTCAACTCCCCCCGCGGTCGCTCATACTCGTCACGCGCGGCATATCCATAGCCGTCGCCCACCTCGCCGCCCCGCATGTAATCGTGACCGTACCCGCGCCCGTGGGGATACTCTTCCTCCGCCGGCTGTTCCTCTGGCGTCATGCGCACCTCCCGAATGCGGGGCATCCACCGTCGGCGCGCCCACTCGATCGCGCCGGCCGCTCCTAACGATATAACAATCCCGTCCCGATTCCGCCACAGGGAGGTTTCCGTAAGGGCGCTTCGCCGCGGATGAACGCGAATAATGGCACGGATCTTCGCGGGTACCGCAGTTGAATAAATTACTGCAGTACCCGCGCACATCCGTGCTGTCATCCGCGCAAATCCGCGGCGCAGCGCCTTTGAAGTTTGGGATGCCGCCCGGCCCTGACTATATTAAATGTCTATGGAAATTCGCAACATCGCCATCATCGCGCACGTCGATCACGGCAAGACCACCCTCGTGGACAAGATGCTCCGGCAGGCGGGGGCGTTCCGCGAGAATCAGATCGTCGAAGAGCGCGTGATGGACTCCGACCCGCTCGAGCGCGAGCGTGGCATCACGATCCTCGCCAAGAACACGTCCGTCCACTGGAAGGGCGTGAAGATCAATATCGTCGACACCCCGGGACACGCGGACTTCGGCGGCGAAGTGGAGCGCATTCTCCGCATGGTGGACGGCGTGCTCCTCGTCGTGGACGCCTTCGACGGACCGATGCCGCAAACGCGTTTCGTGCTCCGCAAAGCGCTCGCCCTCGGCCGCACACCGATCGTCGTCATCAACAAGATCGACCGGCCCGGCGCCGATCCGCATCGCGTGCACCACGAGGTGCTCGGCCTGTTCATCGAGCTCGAGGCCGACGCCGCGCAGCTCGACGCGCCCGTCGTCTACGCCTCGGCGCGCTTTGGGGTGGCGACGATGGACGCCGACAAACCCGGCACCGACCTCACGCCGCTCTTCGAAGCGATCCTCGCTCACGTGCCAAATCCCGTGCACGAGCCCGAGGCGCCCTTCCAGATGCTCATCTCCACGATCGACCACTCCCCCTATCTGGGGCGGCTGGGAATCGGTCGCATCGAGCGCGGCACCGTGCACGTGGGCGATGAGCTCGCGCTGCTGCCGCTCGATCCGGCGCTCCCGATGCAGCGCTCGCGCGTCACCAAGCTCTTCCTCTTCGAGGGGCTCGATCGGCTCGAGGTGCCGAGCGCGAGCTCGGGGGATATTGTCGCGCTCGCGGGTCTCGAGAACGTGGAGATCGGGCTCACCGTCACCGACGCCGAGCATCCCGACCGGCTCGCCGGGATCGCGGTGGAGGAGCCGACGATCAGCGTCGACTTCGTCGTCAACAATTCCCCCTTCGCCGGGAAGGACGGGCGGTTCGTCACCTCGCGGCAGCTGCGCGAGCGGCTCTACCGCGAGCTGGAGCGCAACGTCGCGCTGCGCGTGGAGGACACCGACTCCACCGACAGCTGGACCGTGAGCGGGCGCGGCGAGCTGCATCTGTCCATTCTCATGGAGACGATGCGGCGCGAGGGGTACGAGTTCCAAGTGTCGCGGCCGCGGGTGATCACGCGCACCGGCGCGCACGGCGAGCGGCTGGAGCCGTACGAGGAACTGTCGATCGATGTGCCCGAGGAATTCCTCGGCGCGGTGATCGAGAAGCTCGGACCGCGCCGCGCGGAGATGCTGGAGATGAAGAACCCGGGGCAGAATCTCGTTCGCCTACTCTATCGCATCCCGGCGCGCGGGCTCTTCGGCTACCGCTCGGAATTCCTGACCGATACGCGGGGAACCGGGATCATCCACCATCGCTTCCTGGAGTACGGACCGTGGGCCGGCCCGCTGGCCGGCCGGAAGCGCGGCACGCTCGTGTCGATGGAAGCGGGCACGGCGGTCGCCTTCGGCCTCTGGAACCTGCAAGAGCGCTCGACGCTCTTCGTCGGACCGGGCACTCCGGTGTACGAAGGGATGATCATCGGTGAGAACTCGCGCCCGGGCGACATGGACGTGAACCCGACGAAGGAGAAGAAGCTCACCAACATGCGCACCACCGGCACCGATGAGAACATTCAATTGGAGCCGCCGCGGGAGTTGACGCTCGAAGGGGCGCTGGAGTATATCGAGGAGGACGAGTTGATCGAGATTACCCCCGCGAGTATCCGGCTGCGCAAGCGGGCGCTCGGCACGAACGACCGGCGCAAGCTGTCGCGGGAGGCGAAGCGGGAGCGGGAGAAGGCATCGCTGTAACGCCGACCAAAAAAACCCTTGTACGGAGATTCGCTCGATGTGGTACGATCTCGAGCCGTCGCACTCTGTTCGCGCTGCCGGGCGCGACGACGACCTCGACAAAGATGCGATGGACGAGTTGGGCGACGAGGACGATCTCGACGACGAGGACGATCTCGACGACGAGGACGATGATGACCTGGACGACGACCTCATCGATCTCGATGACGAGTACGACGACGTGGACGACGAGCGCGACCGCCCGCACCCGCCGCACCCTCACCGGTTCGACGACTGA
>JAYUMO010000193.1:0-6441 GCA_043762555.1 Gemmatimonadaceae bacterium
TTCGAGCGGCTGCGCTTCGCCGTGGAGTCGCTCTCCTTCGCGTACACGGTACCCGGGTGGGAGGGCGACGACCGCGTCTACTTCATCCGCCGCGGGCGCGTGCGGGCCGAGGACGTGCCGCCGGCGACCGCGCGCGACCGGCGCCGTCACCGGCGCCTGGCCGACGCCGTGTTCGGCGTGGAGCGCGAGGGCGCGCGCCTCCCGACGCACGAGATCGACGAGCTCCTACTCCTCAGCTGGTGGTTCCGCACGCATCCCACGGAGCTCGACCGTACGGCGCCGCTCGGGATGCGACCCTCGCCGCGGGTGCGGGTGGTGCCCGGCCTCGACGCGCCGGCCGAGCGGATCGCCTAGCGCGACTCCGCCGTCTGCTCCTCCGGCGGCACGAAGGTCACCGACTTCCTGAACTGCTGCTTCTCCTTCACGCCGTCGAACTCGGCGGCGAGGTAGCGCTGCTTCGCGAAGTACCGCCGCAGCGCCTCGGTGAACGCCTGATTCGTCGGGTCGAGGATGTTCACCGACGCGCTGTCCACCGTTCCCGTCGAGTCCACCATGAAGCGGACCCGGATCGTGCTGCGCGACCGCCAGAGCATCGCCGTCGCGGGGTACTCGGGCGGCGGATTGTTGGGCAGCGGCGCCGCCGGACACCACTGGTGCCGCACGATGAAGTCACTGCCGTCCTGACGCCGGCCGATCGAGATGAGCACCACGAGCGAGTCGGGCACCGAGGGCGGCATCGCCACGAGGATCGGGTCGCCCTTCGCGAAGTCCGCCGCGACGCGCGCGTCCATGTCGAACCCGTCGCGCCCGGAAGGCCTCAGCAGCAGCAACCCCGACACGGAGCCGCTGCGGATCAGCCGGGCGGCGAAGGAGGACACGAGCACCGAGCTGTCGGTCGAGACGTGCATCAGCCGCCGCTCCATCGCCGCGGCGAGCCTCGCGAGATACGCCGGCGCCGCCGGACCGGGATCGCGGGAGTCGGCGGTGAGGATCAGGATCCCCTCGCTCAGCCATTGCGCGCACTGGCGCGTCATCGTCGCGCCCAACGGCAGCGTCACGGCGCGGCGCACGCTGTCCTGCGCCGCCGCGCGGCCGCTCGCCACGAGCGGCGCGAGCGCGAGCAGAAGCACGGTGGTCCGGCGCATCGGGGCTCCTGGGCGAGAGATCCTAGCGGGCGAGCGCGATCAGCTCCGCGTCCGCGACGCCCTTGAGGATCGTCAGGCGGGCGACGCTCGGCAAGAGGCGAAATCGTTGCGGGCCGGCCGCGCCCGGGTTCACCACGAGCCGGCCGCCCTCGCGCGTGACGAGCGGCCGGTGCGTGTGCCCGTACACGATCACCTCGGCGTCGTAGGCCGCGAGCAGCGCCGCCGGCGTCGGGCTGCCCAGCTCGTGGCCGTGGCTCACGTGCACCCGCACCCCGCCGATCGTGCGGTCGACGCGCTCCTCGAGCCTCGGCTGTCCCGGCGGGTCGGTGTTGCCGCGCACCGCGACCACCGGGGCGATCAGCGCGAGCTCGTCCAGGATCGCATCGCCGCCCACATCTCCGGCGTGGAGGATGAGCGTGACCCCGGCTAGCGCGTCGTGCACGCCGGCCCGCAGCAGTCCGTGCGTGTCGGAAACGAGTCCGACGACGATGCGCGCAGGGTCGTTCTTAGCGCCGCGCACGGCGCGGCGTCGCTTTCGACGCGGCGGGCGGCGGCTCGGTGGGCGGCTCCGTGGGCGGCTCCGTGGGCGGCTCTCCGCTCCAACGCCCGCCGAGCGAGTGCTCGACGTTCAGGTGATCGAGCGCGCGGGCCACGATGAAGTCCACGAGATCAGTCATCGCGCGCGGCCGGTGATAGAAGCCGGGCGCCGCCGGCATCACCACCGCGCCCGCGCGCGTCACGCGGAGCATGTTCTCGAGATGGATCGCGGAGAGTGGCGTCTCCCGGGTCACGAGGAGCAGCGGCCGCCGCTCCTTGAGCGTCACGTCCGCCGCGCGTTCCACCAGCGATCGCGACGACCCCGCGCTCACCGCCGACAGCGTTCCCATGGAGCAGGGACAGATCACCATCCCCGCGCTCCGCGCCGATCCCGAGGCCGGTGCGGCGCCGCGATCGCCATCATCGAAGACGGTCACGAGCCCCTTCCACTTCGGGCCGCCGGTGCGCGCCCGCAGCGCGTCCAGGTCGGCGATCTCCGATTCGGTGTGCAGCAATCGCCATCCGTGCGCGCTCACGATCAACGACACCGGCCGGCGCGCGCGCACCAGCTGCTCGAGCAAGCGGACCGCGTACGGCGCGCCCGAGGCGCCCGTCACCGCCATCACGAGCGGTGCCGGCACGCTCATCGCACGAACATCCGCTCGGCGAGCACGAAGCCGAAGAAGGTGAGACTGATCACGCCGTTCATCGTGAAGAAGGCGGCGTCGAGACGCGAGAGGTCGCCCGGACGCACGAGCGCGTGTTCGTAGAGCAGCAGCGCCGCCACCGTCGCAACGCCCGCCATGTAGAGCCAGCCCGCGCCCGTGGCGAACCCCACCAGCGCCAGCGCCAGCACGGCGAACAGATGGAGCGCCCGTGCCACCGCGATCCCGCGCGCCGCGCCCACCCGGGCGGGGATCGAGTGGAGTCGCTGCGCTCGATCGAAGTCGATGTCCTGCAGGGCGTAGAGGATGTCGAAGCCTCCCACCCAGCTCATCACCGCCGCTGCCAGGGCGATGAGGAGCCACCAGGGGCTACTCCAGCTGCCGGTCACCGCCAGGTACCCGCCCACCGGCGCGATCCCCAATCCGAGCCCGAGCGCGAGATGCGCGAAGTGCGTGAATCGCTTGGTGTAGCTGTAGAAGAACACCCAGCCGAGCGCCACCGGCGCGAGCAGGAAGCAGAGTGGGTTCAGCATCCATGCCGCGAGCAGGAAGAGCGCCGACGCGACCGCCACCGACGTGGCGGCCTCCGCCGCGCCGATGAGCCCCGCCGGGAGCTCGCGCCGCGCGGTGCGCGGATTCAGCGCGTCCAGATCGCGGTCCACGACGCGGTTGAAGCCCATCGCCGCGAAGCGGACGGCGGTGAACGCCACCGCCACCCAGAGCACCTGCGCCCACCGCACCGGGCGTACCTCGCTCGCGATCACCACGCCCACCAGCGCGAAGGGAAGCGCGAAGAGCGTGTGCGGGAGCTTCACGAAATTCACATAGTGCACGATCCGGGACCGGCCGGCGAACGTCTGTCCCTCGCGCGTCATCGGCGCGCCCCGTTCGCGATGCCGAGCTGCGGCCAGATCGCATCCACGCGGCGCTTCGTCTCGGCATCCATCACGATCAGCTCCGGCCATTCGCGCGCGAAGCCCTCCTCGGGCCACTTCTGCGTCGCGTCGAAGCCGATCTTCGACCCATACGTGAACGTGCGGCTCGCGTGGTCGAGCACATCGATCGGTCCCATCGAGAAGCGCGCGTCGCGCTGCGGGTCCAGGTGGTTGAGCGCCACCCACCACGCTTCGTGCGGGTCGCGTACGTTCACCCACTTGTCCACCACCACGAGCACTTTCGCGAGCGACATGAGCCCGGCGCCCCAGAGCGCGTTCATCACCTTGTACGCCTGTCCCGGATACTGCTTGTCGATCGACACGAACACCCGATTGTGGAAGATCCCCTCCGGCGGCATGTGATAGTCCACGATCTCGGGGACGGTGAGCTTGAGCAGCGGGAGGAAGATCCGCTCCGTGGCGTGACCGAGATAGTAGTCCTCCATCGGCGGACGGCCGACGATCGTGGTCGCGTACACCGGCGTGCGCCGCATCGTGACGGCGGTGACGGTCACCGCCGGATAGAGGTCGGCCAGCGAGTAGAAGCCCGTGTGGTCGCCGAAGGGCCCCTCCGTCACCAGCGGCTCCCGCGGGTCGATCACCCCCTCGATCACGATCTCCGCCTCGGAGGGCACCTCGAGATCGCACGTGACCGCCTTGCTGAGCGACACCGGCTTGCGGCGGATGAATCCGGCGAAGAGGAACTCATCGACGGTCGGCGGGAGCGGCGCCGACGCCGAGTACACCGAGGCCGGATCGGCGCCGATCGCGATGCACACCGGCATCCGCTCCCCGCGTTCGGCCATCTCGCGCCAGTGCGCGGCGCCCACCTTGTGCCGCTGCCAGTGCATCGCCAGCCGGTCCTTCCCGAGCACCTGCACGCGGTACATGCCCACGTTGCGAATGCCCCGCCGGGGATCCTTGGAGATCACCATCGTCAGCGTGAGGTACGGCCCGCCGTCCCCCGGCCAGCACGTGATGATCGGGAGCCGCGCGAGGTCGATGTCGCTCCCGCGCCACACGATCTCCTGACAGGGCGGGCTCCCCCCGCGCACGCGCGGCGGGAACTTGCCGAGCTCGAGGAGCTTCGGGAGCAGCGCGAGCTTCGCGAGGAAGCCCTCCGGCACCTGCAGTTGCAGCAGCTCGGTGATCCGCGCGCCGATCTTGTCGAGGTCCTCGGTGCCCAGCGCCATCGCGATCCGGCGCATCGAGCCGAACAGGTTGATCGCCACCGGATGGTCCGAGCGCGTGCCGTCGTCGAGCAGCACGTGCTCGAAGAGGAGCGCCGGTCCGCCCCCCGGCGACTTCATCGCGCGGTCGGCGATCTCCGCGAGCTCGAGCTTCGCGCGCACCGGCACCGTCACCCGCACCAGCTCGCCGGCGGCGTCGAGCGCGGCGATGAATGCCGGGATGGACTCGAGGGTCACGCGGGACGCTCTCCCCAGTGGAGCGCCGCCGTGCCGAGGGCGAGATGGCGGAAGCCGACATGCGTCAGTCCCGCCGCGCGCAGCTTTCCCGCGAGCGCCTCGGCCCCTGGGAAGTTCGCGACCGACGCGGGCAGGTAGGAGTACGCGGTGCGGTGGCCGCTCACCGCGCGGCCGATCAGCGGGAGCACGCGCCGGAAGTACACATGGTAGAGCGCCCGCACCGCGGCCGCGGGCGGCTCCGAGCACTCGAGGATCACCAGCCGCGCGCCCGGCGCGATCACCCGCGCGAGCTCGCGCAGCCCGGCATCGATATCGTCGTAGTTCCGCACACCGAAGGCGACCAGCGCGCCCGCGCCCGCGCCATCGGGCAGCGGCAGACGCAGCGCATCGGCGACCACCGGCCGCACCGCGCGCCCCGCGGTCTTCGCGAGCCCGCGACGGAGCATCGGCTCCGCGAAATCCGCGCAGACCACCGAGCCGCGGAACCCGGGGCGCGTCGCGAGCTCGGCGCCGATGTCCATCGTGCCGGCGCAGACGTCGAGGTAGGTGCCCTCCGGATCGCGCGTCCAGCGCAGCGCATCGATCGCCGCCGCCCGCCACCCGCGGTCGAGGTTCGCGCTCAGCAGATGGTTCAGGAGATCGTAGCGCGGCGCGATCTCGGAAAAGATGCGCCGCACGTATGCCCGCTTCGGCTCGCCGCCCGCCGCCGCCTCGAGCGCTTCGCGATGCTCCACCGTCGCCGTGACCATGCGGCGAAAGCTGCCGGGCGCACGAGGGCGATGCAAGCGCCGACGCTGGCTCGCCCCGCGACGCATGCATAACTTGCACGCGACGCGCGCGCGACGCGCCGGCGCGTTCCCGCACTCCGAGCAATGCCCCTCCCCACCTCGCTCGATCTCGTCAACCTCCCCGACGCGGACCTCGCCGCTCTCGCGCGCGAGGGGCGCGAGGTGGCGTTCCGGGAGCTGGTGCGACGCTACGAGCGGCCCGTGTTCTCTCTCATCTTCCGCATGGTCCGCGACCGCGAGATGTCGGAGGACTTGGCGCAGGAGACGTTCATCAAGGTCCTCAATCACATCGACCGCTACCGCCCCGAGTTCAAGTTCTCGAGCTGGCTCTTCAAGATCGCGAACAACCTCACCATCGATCATCTCCGCAAACGTCAGCTGAAGACGATCAGCATCGACGGCTCGCCGCACGCCGCCACCGCGGCAGAAGCCGAGGCGAGCGCGTTCGACGTCGAATCCCGGGGCGAGACGCCGCTCGACGAACTGGAATCGCGCGAGCTCGGCGGCGCGATCGAGAAAGCGATCGCCAAGCTCCGCCCCGAGTACCGTGCCTGCATCCTGCTCCGTCATGTCGAAGACCGTTCCTATGAGGAGATCGCCGCCACCCTCGATCTCCCCCTCGGCACCGTGAAAACGTACATCCACCGCGCGCGCCACGAGCTGCGCGAGGCCCTGTCCGGCCTCCGCAGTTGACCCTCGTACGCGCTGAAACCTCAGCCCTCGCTCGCCCGTAGAGGCTACCGTGGAACGACACCTTCTCCCCGAGGAGATCGACCAGCTGCTGGACGGCGAGGTCGGCTTCGAGACGGCGCCCCTCAAGGCGCACGTCCGGAGCTGCGACCGCTGCCGCGGCGAGCTCGAGAGCGCGCGCGTGCTTGTGCGCGAGCTCGGGCATCTCCCCCATCTGGCGCCGTCGCCCGGATTCGCGGACCGCGTAATGGCGC
>JAYUMO010000194.1:0-3095 GCA_043762555.1 Gemmatimonadaceae bacterium
TCCCCCGACAAGGGGATCGAGTACGTCCTCGATGCGCTGCCGGTGATCCTCGCGCGATTCCCGGAGACGGTGTACGTCATCCTCGGCGAGACGCATCCCCACGTCAAGGATCGGCACGGTGAAATCTACCGGCTCTCGCTGGAATCCCGGTCGCGCGAGCTCGGCGTGGAAGCGAACGTGATCTTCCACAACCGCTTCGTGAGCGCTGACGAGCTGGCCGACTTCCTCGCCGCCGCCGATATCGCCATCACCCCGTATCTGCAGCCGGAACAGATCACCTCGGGCGCGCTCGCGTACGCGGTCGGGGCGGGGAAGGCCGTTATCTCCACGCCGTATCGCTACGCCAGCGAGCTCCTCGCCGACGGGCGCGGCGTGCTCGTTCCGTACCGTGATGCGCCGGCGATCGCCGGCGCGGTCGCGACCTTGCTCGCCGATGACGCGGCGCGCCTCGCTCTGGGTGCGCGCGCGGGCGCGCTCGGCAACGGCATGAATTGGCCGGCGGTCGCGCGCGCGAACGTCGCGAACTTCGCGCGCGCCGGCGCCGAGCACGCGGCGGGGAAGCGGACGTCATTCGTCGCCCATACGCTCGCGGCGCGGCCGGCCGGGCTCCCCGACGTGAATCTCACACACCTCCGCCGCCTGACCGACGACACGGGCGTGATGCAGCACGCCCGCTATAGCGTGCCGCGCTACGACCACGGCTACTGTCTCGACGACAATGCGCGCGCGCTGCTGCTCATGGCCTGCGTGGAGGATGCCGGCACCGATGAGCGCGCGGCGGTGAGCGCGCTCGCCGATCGGTATCTAGCGTTCGTGAGCCATGCGTTCGACCGACCATCCGGGCGCTTCCGGAACTTCATGTCGTTCGCGCGCGCTTGGACCGAATCGGTCGGGTCGGAGGACAGCCACGGACGTGGGATCTGGGCGCTCGGCACCGTCGTGGGGCGCTCCAATACCCCCGGAACGCGGAATCTCGCCGGCGATCTCTTCCACCGCGCGCTGCCCGCCGTGCGCGACTTCGACAGCCCGCGTGCCTGGGCGTATGCGCTCTTGGGCGTCGACCACTACCTGGGGGCGTTCGAGGGCGACCGCAGTGTGGAGACCGTGCGGTCGGAGCTCGCGGAGCGTCTGCTGGCGCTGTATGGGCGCACGAGCGCGCCCGACTGGTGCTGGTTCGAGGACCGCGTGACCTACTGCAATGCGCGCCTCTCCGAGGCGTTGATCGTCTCAGGCACACGGATGCGACGGCCGCCGATCCTCGACGCGGGCATTGCGTCGCTCGCGTGGCTGCTCGGCAAGCAGCGCGCCGCCGACGGGCACTTCGCTCCGGTGGGGTCCAACGGCTTCCTCGAGCGCGGCGCCCGCACGGCGCAGTTCGATCAGCAACCCGTGGAAGCATGCGGCGCCGTGTCGGCGTGCCTCGCCGCGTATCGTGCGACCGGCGACGTGTGCTGGGCCGAGCAGGCGCGCTGGGCCTTCGACTGGTTCCTCGGACGGAACGATCTTCACCGCTCGCTCTACGATCCGACGACGGGAGGATGTCGCGACGGCCTGCACGCCGACCGCGCCAACGAGAACCAGGGCGCGGAGTCCACGATCTCCTTCCTGCAGGCGCTGCTCGACATGCGCGCGGCCCAGCTCGCCGTGGTCGCGAATCCCCCGCAACTCCCAACGGACAGATGACCGGACCACCACGAAACGCGACGCTCCTTCGCCGGCACGAACGGAACCCGATCCTGACGGCGGCCGACTGGCCCTACCTGGTGCATACCGTGTTCAATCCGGGGGCCACGCGGCTCGCGGACGGAACCACGCTGCTGCTCTGTCGCGCGGAGGATCGCCGCGGTCACTCGCACCTGTGCGCCGCGCGCTCGGCGAACGGGATCGACACGTGGCGGATCGATGCCGCGCCGACGCTGCTCCCCGATCCCGAGCACCACCCGGAAGAACTCTGGGGGATCGAGGATCCGCGCATCACCTTCATGGAGGAGCTTGGCCAGTACGCGGTGGTCTACACGGCGTTCAGCAAGAGCGGACCGGGGGTCGCGCTGGCGCTCACGAAAGACTTCCTGTCCTTCGAGCGCCTGGGGCTCGTGATGCAACCTGAGGACAAGGACGCCGCGCTGTTGCCGCGGCGCATCGATGGGAACTTCGCGCTCTTGCACCGCCCGATGGCGGCCACGGGCGGCCACATCTGGATGTCCTTCTCCCCCGATCTCCGCAACTGGGGGAATCACAAACCCGTGTTGCAGGCGCGCAAAGGCGCGTGGTGGGACGCGAACAAGATCGGGCTCTCGCCACCGCTGATCGAGACGCCACGCGGATGGCTGATGCTCTACCATGGCGTGCGTCATACGGCATCCGGCGCACTCTACCGGTTGGGTCTGGCGCTCTTCGACGCGGAACACCCGGACCACTGTCTCCTCCGCGGCGATGAGTGGATCTTCGGCCCCGAAGCGCCATACGAATGCGTGGGCGACGTGGGTCACGTCGCGTTCCCGTGCGGCTACACCATCGGCGCCGACGGCGACACGATTAACGTCTACTACGGCGCGGCGGACACGAGCATCGCGCTCGCCACCGGGAGTGTGGGCGAGCTACTGCGCTGGCTGGACGCGCACGGTAGTCCGCAGGAATAGCCGCGCCGCGGCGGACGTCGACGCTCAGCGCGCCGCGCCCCGGCAGACGATCCGCGCGGCGGTGCGCATGCGGTCGCGGTACTCGGCGCGCGTCGTGGCGCGCTGCCTCAGCCCGAGTGAGGTCGTGAACAATTGCTCGGCGAGCTCCTTCGCGGCGACGCCCGCGCTCTTCCATTTCGCGGCCACCCCTTCGCTGCGGAGCACGCGCACGACGTCGTCCACGAGTCCCTGTTCCAGCTCCTTCACCACGGGACCGACGAACTGCGCTGCGCTCGCGAGCAGCTCGCTCATCTGCTCGGCGCTCGCCTGGCCGATCGCGCTGCCGTGCACGGCCTCGAAGGCGCCGAGGAGACGCTCCTCCACCTCCAACTCCTCGCGCGCGAGCGCCGCGCGGTAGGCCGCGCGAGTCGCCGCGACCACTTGGAGCACGGTCTGCTTGAAGAGCGCCTCCTTGGT
>JAYUMO010000195.1:0-9349 GCA_043762555.1 Gemmatimonadaceae bacterium
GTTGAGCGACGTCCCGAACGTGGACGGCGACACATCGCTCCTCTTCTTCGGCCGCGGCATAGGGCCGAACCATCACGCGCTCGCCGAGCGCTTCGGCGCCTACGACCGCTTCTTCGTGAACGCCGAGGTGAGCGCCGACGGTCACAATTGGAGCGACGCGGCCTACGCGGCGGACTACGTGGAGAAAACGCAGTCGCTCAATTACGCCGGCCAGGGGCGCTCCTACGACTACGAGGGGACCAACCGCGGCGATGGCGTGGCACACCTCCCGGACGACGACGTGAACGAGCCCGCGAGCGGCTATCTCTGGAACGCCGCCGCGCGCGCCGGGGTGAGCTTCCGCGATTACGGCGAGTTCACCGTGCTCGACAGCACGCTGCGCGGCCCCTCGCGCGCCGCCGGCTATCGCGGCACGAAGGCGGTGATGGCGGGCCACACGAACCCCGACTATCCGGGCTTCGACCTGAACATCCGCGACCAGCACCGGATGGATGTGTGGCTCGAGGAGTTCCGCGAATTCGAGCGCACGGGGGCGATGCCCGCGCTCATGACGATGACCCTCCCCAACGACCACACGTCGGGGCTGCGCGCCGGCGCGCCGTCGCCGCGCGCGGCGTTCGCGGACAACGATCTCGCGCTCGGCCGCCTCGTGGACGCGCTCACGCATTCCCGCTTCTGGGGGAGCACCGTGGTGTTCGTGCTGGAGGACGACGCGCAGAACGGACCCGACCACGTGGATTCGCACCGCTCGGTGATGTACGCGATCTCCGCGTACAGCCGCCGCGGCGTGGTGCACCGTTTCACGAACACCTCCGATGTGCTGGCGACGATCATCGAGATCCTGCACCTGGGCTCGCTCTCCCAGTTCGATTTCTACGGGCGACCGCTGCGCGACGTGTTCGTTCTCACCGACAGCGCCGATCTCTCGCCGTACACCGCGCTCGTGCCGGCGGTGAGCTTGGACGAGCGGAACCCTCCGGCCCCGCCGAGATCGGGCAGCACGTCGCGGGGAACGCGCGCGCTGGACCTGAGCGGCGCCGACCGCGCCGACGAGGACGACTTCAACCGCGAGCTCTGGCGCGCCTTCAAGGGCGCGCGCGCGCCCTATCCGGGGGTGCGGCGCGTGCCGGCGCTCGAGGCGGCGCGCGACCGGTGAACCGGATGCGCTTCCGGTGACACCATTCCGCTGGACGCTGGCCGCGCTTTCCTTCGCGACGGCGATCCTGGTGTCGGTGTACATCGTCGAGTCGTCGTGGCCCGCCGCGCACGCGCTGGTGGCGGTGCCCTGGCTGGTGCACGGCGAGCTGCTCGTGCTCGCGCTGCTCGAGCTGGGCGCGCGCGGCGCCAAGGTGCGGCTGAGCGCCGCCGCGTTGCGCCTGCCGATGACGTACGCCACCGCGCTGCGCGCGAGCGCCGGCGGCGACTTCGGCGCCGCGATCACGCCGGCGCGCACCGGCGCCGAGCCCGCGCGCTTCCTGATCATGACCGAGGCCGGCATGCCGTCGGCGAACATCATTCTCGTGATCTTCGCCGAGCTGTTCCTGGAGATGATCTCGCTCGCGCTCGTGGCGGCGGCGATGTTCTTTTTCATTCGCACCGCCGGGAACAAGATCTTCTGGATGGTGGGGCTGGTGGCGATCTACGCCGGCTTCGTGCTCGGCATCGGCGCCTTCGGCTTCGCCCTCTCGCGCTCGCACGCCAGCGGGCCGCCCCCTCGCTGGGCGCAATGGCTGCGGCTCCACGCCGGCCGCTGGCGGGCGGTGCAGCGCGCGCTGCGGCAGCTGCGCGACGGCATCCACGGGCTGCGCGACATTCGCTACGGCATCGGGCTGTTGGCGCTCTTCGCGTCGCTGCTGCACGTGGCGCTCCGGCTGGCCATTCTGCCGGTGATCGTCCGATCGTTCGACCCCAGCGTGTCGGTCCCGCCGCTCATCCTGGCGCCGATCGCGCTTACCTATGGTGGCGTGATCGCGCCTTTGCCCGGGGGCGGCGGCGCGATCGAGCTGGCATTCCGGGCAACGCTCGGCACCACGATCCCGGCGCAATACTTCGGCGCGTCGCTCGTGTGGTGGCGCTTCTACACCTTCTACATCTTCATCCTGCTCGGCGCGATCGCGGCGGGGGGGACGGTGCTGCGCGCGCTCCGCGAGGACGACGAGGCGCCCGACGCGGCGCTCGCGATCACTTCGGATGCTCCAGCGGCGGCAGCATCGGCCGGAGTACGCGGAGGGAATCCAGGGGGAGACGGCCGCTGAGCCGGAATGCTCGGCCGTTGGCATCGGTCCAGCGGATGGAGTTCACGCCGGGCCCTTCCCCGTCGGCATCCTGCTTGTCGTCGGAGTCGCTCGCGGAGGCGGCGGCATCGGCGGCCTGCGCGCTGGGCGCCCGGGCCGCCGGGGCCGCCGGCGGCGCGAAGATCGCGTAGGTCACTTCGACGCCCGGTCGCACCTCGTACACGCGCCGCTCCACCACGCGCGCCTGCGACGCGTTCCGCTGGTCGCTGACGAGCCGCCACCCCGGTGGCAGCCCCATCTGTTCCAGCGCGGCGGCGCGCTTGGCCGCGCCGAGGGCGCTCGATTGCGACGCGACCTCGATCTTCGGGGGCACCGTCGCGACCACGCCGGCGAGATTCCGCGCCGCGGCGTTGCCGCTGTCTGGCTCCGGCGCGCTCGGCGCGCTCAGCTCGCTCTTGCTGCTGAGCTTGTCGTTGTTCGCGAGCACCGCCACGGAAGACGCGGGCGCCGCGGGGGTCGGAGCGCGAGCCGCGGCGCGAAGCTGCGCGCTCGCGACCGCCGGCGCCGCGAGCGGCGTCGTGTCCATTCCGGGCGCTCCCTTCCCCGCCGCGATTCCGAGCCGTCCGGGAACTAGGGAATCTTGGCGCCGGTCGGCGGCCTTCTCTTTTACCTCGACCGCCATGTCGAGCGTGGTGGTCTTCGCACCCTCCGCGACCGTCCCCGGGGGAGCTGGCGTCGTTGCCGAGGCCGAGGCCGAGACCGAGACCGGCAGTTCAGCCGCCGGCGCATTGTTCGCTCGGGCAGGCGACCGGCCCAACTGGAAACCCTCCGGCCGGGAGCGCAGATACAGCAACGACCCCGTCGCCACCACGGCGATCGACGCCGCGATGCGGATGGTCCACCCCGGCAGGCGCCGCGGAGCCGTTGCGCGAACGACCCGGTGCGCGCCGTCGCGCTTCCCCGCCGGGATCACGCCCGCCGGCACATCGTCGAGCGCCGTCAGGATCCGCGACGTCGCCGCGATCAGGCCGCGCGCGTCCGCCACCGCCACCGCGCACTCGGTACAGCGCGCCGCGTGCGTTTCCGCCTTGCGCTCCGCCTCCGCGCTCAGCGCGCCATCCAGCCAGGCGTGGATCGTCCCTTCGTCAAGATGCCGCATGACCACCACCTTCGCTCCGGCGCGGCATCTTCTGCAGCGCCTCATAATGTTCGACGAGCCGCCGGCGTGCGCGCGACAGTGTGGTGCCGACACTTCCCACGGAGAGTTTGAGCGAGGCCGCGATCTCGGTGTAATCGAGCCCTTCTTCGCGCATCAGCAGCGCGAGCCGGTCCCGTTCCGCGAGCGCGTCCACCGCGCGCCGCGCCAACGCCGCTTCATGCGAGCGCTCCGCCGACGGCGGCTCGGGCGGCTCGAATACGTCATCCTTCGTCTCCTCGCGCAGCAGCTCCAGATGCCGGCGCCGCCGCGCATCCCGCCGCGCGTCGTCGCGCACGAGATTGTTCGCCACCGTGAACAGCCACGCCCGTTCGTTGGTGATCGTCTCCTGCCGCAACGCGCGCACGAAGGTCTCCTGCGCGACTTCCTCCGCCCAATCCCGGTCGCCGAGCCGGCGCGTGAGATAGCGGACGAGCATGTCGTGATAGGTGCGGAAGAGGCGATCCACGTCGTTCAAGGGCAGACTCGGGTTCAGTGTGGGATCCTGCCTGAGACGCCGGTGCACGGAAATCTTGCACAGGGGGGCTACTGAACTGCAGTCCATAGTCCGCAGTCCATAGTCCATAGGGAGCAAGTAGATAGTGGGGGGTAGGGCCCACTTTCCACTAGCTCCCTATGGACTATGGACTGCGGACTATGGACTACGGACTGCAGTTATTTAGTATTCCCCGGCCCCTGAAGGTATCGCCGGACTCCCCGCCACCGGGGTGACCAGGCGTTCATCCCGCTGTACCTCCGTGATCTGCGGCTCGAGCTTCCTCATCATCCGCGTAAATGCCGGCGCGATCTCGGGGTCGAAATCGCGGCCCGCGCGCTCGTCGATGAAGAGCAGTGCCTGCGCGGCAGGATATGCCGTCCGATGCGCGCGCTCGATGCGCAGCGCGTTGTAGACGCTGCAGACGCGCACCAGCTTGCTCCCGAAATGGATCGGGCGCTTGAACAGGCCCTGCGGGTAGCCGCTCCCGTCGGGACGCAGATGGTGCTCGTAGGCCACCGTCGCGGCGAGCTCCAGGCGCTTGTCGCTCTGCAGGATGATGCGCGCGCCGTCCACCGGGTGGCGCTCCACCACCAGTCGCTCGCCTTCGGTGAGCTCGATCGGCTTTGCGACGAGCTTGCGTGGCACCTTCGCCATGCCCAGGTCGTGCATCAGCGCGGCCATCCCGAACTCGTGAACGTCCTTGCCGCCGAGTCCGAGGAATTCCCCCAGCGCCATGACGAGCACCGACACGTTGATCGCGTGAATGGCGTTGTACGGATCCGACGCCTTGAGGCGGAGGAGCGGGATGATCATCGCGCTGCTCCCCTTCATCGCCACCGACAGCGACCGCACCACGGCGTCGGCTTCCACGAGGGGCACGACGTCCTTCGCTTGCACTTGTTCGTAGATGTAGCTCGCGGCGTCCGCCTCTTCGTCGAGCTGGAAGGCGAGCGCGCCCGGGTTCACTTGCGAATCTTCGGCGGGCTCGTCCGATCCCGAGCCTTCCAAGCCCAGCTCCTGGTGCTCCTTCACGGTTACCGCGCCGAAGCGGATCGTCTCCTTGGCGTGCGGTGAGCGGATCGCGTGCACGACCGCGGCGCCGGCGCCGGCCTGGACGATCCGGGCGAGCAGGTCGGCGAGGAATTCCTCGTAGTCGCCGCGCGTCACGTCCACGCTGAACTCGAGCCGCTGCACCCCCACCTCGGCCAGCTTCTGCGCCCACGGCCAGTCGCGCAGCTCGTGCAGCGGACTCTGCCCGTACACCACGTCGCGGCCAATGAAGGAGAACTGCGGCTCCTTGTTCTCCTGCTGCAACTCCTCGAACTGCGTGAACGACGCGTCCACCGCGCGCGCCCAGGTGGGATGCTCGCGGGGATAGAGCATCATCGTGGAAAGGCTCTGCGCGAGCGAGGTGAGGAACTTCGAGGGCGCGCTCATGCCGGCCTCGAGCCGCGCACGGCGGCCAGGATCTCCGGGTCCGATTCCCGTGCCGCGGTCGCGAGCACCTTCTGCGCCGCGGGATCCTTCACCCAGGTCGTGGCCAGCAGGGCGAGCGCGGCGAGGGTGACCGGTGATTTTGGCGCGAGCTTCCGCCGGAATTGGAAGCGCCGCCGCGGCGCCAGCGTCGCCGCCACCAGGCAGTCGAGCACCGCGCCCAGCCGGATCGGCGTGAGCACCTTGATCGCGAGCACCCCGAGCATGCCGTCCATCGTGTGCGCGGTGAGGCGTTTGGTGAGCACCGGGATCGCGTCGCGCGGGCAGCCGCGCTCCGAGGCCGCGGTGAGTGCGGCGCGCACGATGCGCTCATCCTCGTCGGCCACCGCATCCACGATCGCCTGGTCGCAGGTGCGCGGATCGTGCAGCAGCAGCGCGTACGCCTCGCGCCGCACGCGCGCGTCCGGATTGTGCGCGTAGTCCCGCGGCGTGAAGCCCTCCGGCCACTCCGGGAGCCGCCCCATGAGCAGCAGCAGATTGCGCTGCACGAACCACTTCGCCTTCGGCAGCCGCGCGACCACCGCGTCGCCCACCTCCGGCCCCAGCTGCGAGAGCATCTCGAAGAGCTTCCAGCGCGCGGTGCGGTCGTCCTCCTTCTCGAGCGCGTCGAGCAGCGCGCCGGCGGCCGGGAAACCGACGCGCGTCACCAGCCGGTGGAGCACCTCGAAGTCGATCGGGCGGTCGCGCAGCAGCCGCTTGATCGTGCCGGTGTTGTCGAGATGGCGGCGGAGCGTCCACACCACTTTGTTGTCCTCCGGCGTGCCGTCCACCAGCGCGAGCAGCTGCGCGATCTGGCCGCGCCGCACCATCTCGGTGACGGCGTGCTTGGACGTGATGCCGAACACCTCGGTCTCGAGGCTGAGCTGCGCCACGTGCTCCGGCGGCACCTCGTGCGTGCCGGTGGTGATCGCGGCCTTGCCGGGGTCGGCGATCAGCTTCTCGAGCGTCTGCCAGTAGCCTTCCTCGGGCAGCTCCGCGGCGTGGTCCCAGTCGTTGATCAGCTGGCGCACGTTGTCGCGCAGCGCCGCGTCCGCCTTCCCGCGACGCGCCGCCGAGCCGGCGTCGGAGTGTTTGGAGAGCTTCGCGAGCAGCAAGAGCAGCGCCTCCGACATCGTGTGCTGCGACGCCGCCGCCACCGCCTTCGCGAGATCGAGCACCGTGTCCGCCGCCAGCGCGTGCGACGCGTTGTGCAGCAGCTGTTTCTGGTGCGCCCAATCGGTGTTGACCTTCAGGATCCGCTGCAGCGTGGCGGGGTTGAGCCCGCTCACCAGCTTCGACACGCGCCGCTGCAGTCCCTTCGCGGCGGCACCGCTCTTGGTGCGGATCTCGTCGATGAACGTTCCGAAGAGACCGAGGATCCCCTTGTCGAATTCCGGATCGTTCTCGCGACGCTCGATCGCGCTCGCGAAGGCGAGCGGGCCCTGCGACAGGTCCGCCGCCGCGCCGGTGCCGCCGCTCTCGCCCACCACCGCCGAGCGCGCGAGTCGCGACCAGAGCTGGGAGGCGGAGTTGCCGCGCTCGTCGCCGCCCGCCGGGGCGTCGGGGTCGTCCAGGGCGAGCTGATCGTAGGAGAGGGGGAGCAGCCGGAGGTGCTCCCATTCGCGCTGCGCGAGCACCGGCAGCGCGGCCTCCCCCTCGGGCTCGGAGGAGACCTTCACCGGGCCGCTGGAGCGCGCCTTGGTTTTGGCTCCCGCTCTTGAGCCATCGCGGGCGACGGTGCGCAGCATCTCGGTGAGCTCGGCGTCCGGCACGCCCTCGAGGATCCGCACGCCGCCGATCTCGCGCCGATAGAGCTTCATCGCCAGGTCGCGGAGCACGCTGCTCGACGTCTCGGTGGCCATCCCGTCGATGAGCAGATGGTCACGCGCCACGCCGATCGAGAAGATCGGGCGCTCGACGAGGATCGGCTTGAGGCGGCGCACCACGCCACTCACCGCCGTCTCGAGCAGCGGGTGCCCGTCGGGGTACATGGTGTACTTGTGGAGCGCGGTGGAGAGCTCCACCAGGAAATCGCCGAGCTCGCGCGGCAGCGTGGCGCTGTCCGCGCTTTCCTGGGACGTGGGCACGGTCGGAACGCTCGGAGGACTCACGGGGTGAGTGATTTGGGAGGGGGCGCGGCGATCATCATCTCCCCTGGCATCAGACCGTCAGCCCCGGCAGCGGGTCACGTCGGCAGGGCGCCCGTTCCCGTGGGAGTTTGCGCTGATCTCGAGTGCGGTGTGCCGACGGCGGGCACGCTGCCGGAGGGGGTGCCGGGCTGCATCGTGACGCCGGTGGCCGGCGTGGCGCCGGGCTCGCGCGGCGGCGGGGTGACCGCCATCCCCTCATCCACCGGCAGGATGCGGCGCTCCCAGCGGCGCATCATCGTGATGAACGACTTGGCGATGTCGGCGTCGAACACCGTGCCCGCCTTCTCCTCCACGTACTTCAAGGCGCTCTCCGGCGTCCACGCGCCCCGGTGGAAGCGCCGCGTGCGCAGGGCGTCGTAGCAGTCGCACACTTGCACGAGCTTGCTCGCGAAGTGCAGGTCCCGCTCGAAGTGTGTTTTCGGATAGCCGCCGCCGCCGGGCAGCATGTGGTGTTCGAAGGCCACCACCGCGGCGAGGTCGAGCTGCGGCTCGCTCTGCAGGATGATCTTCGCCCCTTCCGCCGGATGCGTGCGCAGCTCGTCCCACTCCGCGTCGGTGGGCGGGCCCGCTTTGGAGACGATGTCCTTCGAGACCTTCGTCATCCCGACGTCGCGCAGCAGGCCGGCGACGCCGATCGCGCGCGTATCGCGGCCGCCGAGCCCGAGGAATTCGGCGAGTCCCATCACGAGCACCGAGACGTTCAACGAGTGCGCTGTGGTGTACTGGTCGAACTCCTTGAGCTGCAGCAGCGGCATCATGATCTCGCTGTCGCCGTGCATCGCCACCGAGAGGGAGCTGACCACCGCTTCCACTTCGGAGGCCGGTAGCGGATGTCCCGCCGCGACCTCGGTGTAGATGGAGCTGATCGTCTCGATCTCCTCGTCGAGCGGGAAGTTCATCCCGATCATCGGGAGGGGGTCGGTGAGGAATTGCTCGCCGTCGCCGCGGATGCCGATCGCGCCGTAGCGGATGCTCTTGAATTCCTGGTTCTCGGCGCCCTGCCCGTGCCGCGGATCGCGCCAGGCCGGCGTGACCTGGCTCATCACCTCGAACAGGAAGCCCTCGAACTCCTCTTTCGTGACCGCCTCCACGAACTCGAGCCGCTGGATGCCGGCGCGAGTGAAGCGCTCCGACCATTCCCAGTCGCGGAGCTCCTTGAGCGTCTTGTTCTGGTAGATGACCTCGTCACCCAGGAAGGAGAACTTCACCGAGCCTTCCGCGCCCTGCAGCTTCTGGATGAGCTCCAGCGCGGCGGTGCTCGCTTTCGCGCGCGCGGGGTGCGACGGCGCATAGAGCGCCATCGCCGCGAGCGTCTTGCCGAAGGCGTTAAGAAAGCGAATTGGTTCGATCACTTGGCCTCCGGCGCGGCGTCGCGGCCGCGCGGATCTCGAGGTCCTTCGAATTCTGCGCGCGCTCGAGCACCGATTTCGCGCTCGCATCATCGGCCCAACCGGCGGCGAGCCCGGTGAGCGCGGCGAGCATCTCGGGCGACTTGCTCACCAGTCGCTCCCGGCGAAGGAAACGGCTGCGCGTGACGGCGTAACCGAGCAGCCAGGACAGCGTGGCGGGATCGCTCGCCATGCCAACGATGCGCAGGCCGAGCGCGCGCAGCTCGGGGGACACCGATTTCCGCTCGACGTGCCGCACGATCAGGGGCACCGCACCCTTGGGGCAATCGCTGAGGGCGGACTGCATCGCGAGCTTCACGATCCCGTCGTCCCGGTCGGCGAGCGCGGCGATGATCGTCTGGTCGCGCATCTTGGGCAGCCGCAGCATCAGCTTGAGCGCCTCGCGCCGC
>JAYUMO010000196.1:0-18864 GCA_043762555.1 Gemmatimonadaceae bacterium
GGTGGTGCTCGTCGAGCCGCAGGATCCGGTGAACATCGCCACGGTGGTCCGCGCGATGGCCAACATGGGCGCCAGCGAGCTCGCGCTGGTGCGACCGGCCCCGTACGACGCCGAGAAGATCGAGACGATCGCGCACGACACTCGCGACCTGGTCGCCCGGATCCGGCACCACGATTCGCTGGACGAGGCGCTGTCCGATTGCCTGCACGTGGCCGGTTATACGGCGCGCCGTCGCGCCGCGAAGTGGGCGCTGAGCGATCCACGCGGCTCGGCGGCATCGTTGCTCGACGCCGCGCGCGACGGTCCAGTGGCGCTGCTGTTCGGCCGAGAGGACGCCGGCCTCACGAACGAGGAGCTCGACCGCGCCCAGGTGGTGATCACGATCCCGACCACCGAACGCGCGTCGCTCAATCTCGCGCAGGCGGTGCTGGTGGCACTCTACGAGCTGCGATGCGCCGCGCCGGAGGCGGTGCGCGCGCTCGCGCCGCCGCGCAAGGACGCGCCCGCTGCCGACTCGGCCCAGTTCGAGCGGCTGTTCGCCGACGCCGAGCGGGCGCTCGCCGCGCTCGACTTCTTCCGTACGCGGAACCCCGAGCTGATCCTCCGCACCGTACGCTCGCTCGCCTTCCGCGCCGCGCCCGACGCCCGCGAGATCGAGCTGGTGCGGGCGATGGCGCTGGAAGTCCTCCGCACGATCGATCGCGTGCGCGCCGGCGGGTGACGCGCGTCGAAGGCCTCCCGGTGCGCCACCAGGGACAGTTCTACTGAACGAAAACCGGGGAAATTTCTATTGAACTAATACCGGGGACATTTCTATTGAACATTGACACGCGTGGGGGCCTCCCTTGCCGAGTCATCGGGCTATTGGCAGCTTCATGCGGCTGTCCACCTACACGCCCTCTGTGAGGTACACCATGCCCGGCATCAACAGCACCCGCGTGCTCCTCGGCGGGCTCGTCGCGGGTCTCGTGCTCAACGTCAGTGAGTTCGTGCTCAACACGAAGGTCGTGGGCACGGATATGGCCGCCGCGATGGCCCACATGAATCTGCCGATGGTCGCCGGGCAGCAGATCGCCGTCTTCACGGTGCTCTGCTTCGTGGTTGGCGTCGTGGCGGTCTGGTTGTACGCGGCGATCCGTCCTCGCTTCGGCCCCGGCCCCAAGACGGCCTTCATCGCCGGCATCGCGGTCTGGCTCCTCGCCGATCTGTACGGCGGCATCAGCATGGCCGTCATGGGGTTCTTCCCGATGCAACTGATGGCGATCACGCTGACCTGGGGCCTCGTCGAGGTGCTCGTGGCCGTCCAAGTGGGCGCGTATCTCTACAAGGAGTGAGCGGGGCTAGCGCTCGGCTGCGTTCCCGGCGGGTGGCGGCGAAAAAAACAGAAACAGCGCCCGCCCTTCCGCCATCCGCATCTCTATGACGACGCCCCTGCCGCCCGTCCCAGCGGAGCCACCGCGTGTGGGCCCGATCCTCGTGGACGAGCGGGCGGTGCCCGACCGCGCGGGCGCGATGGCGTTCATGTCGCACAATGCGCGCGACGGGGAGTGGCTGCTCCCCCGCGCCTTCCGCGCGGTGGCGATCATGGGTGAGATGACCGTCGATCTCTGCCGCGTGCGACTCGGCGCCGGCGTCTCGGAGATCGAGGCGATCGCCTGCCTGGGGCAGGTGACGATCCGCGTGCCGCACAACCTGCGCGTGGAGTGCGAGGGACAGCCGATCGCCGGCGGCGTCTACCTGAAATGGCAGGCCGACAGCGCGGCGCTCCCCGATGCGCCGCTCGTGCGCATCAAGGGGACGGGTATCATGGGCTCCGTGGTCGTGAAGGTGGTGGATCCCAACGCGCGAGGATGGTTGGCCCGCTGGCGCGGGCGCTGATTGCGGGACGCGGCCTGCGCGGCGTAGCTTCGAGGGCGGTCACTCATTCCACTTGCGGAGGAACTTCCCATGACGCAGCACTTGCGCCGGGTCGGTGTGCTCCAAGCGGCCAAAATGTTCGGAATGCTCTGCTTCTTCCTCGGCGTGGTTTTCGCGGGGATCTTCTTTCTGATGTCCTCCGTCATGCCGGCGGGCAGCTGGTCGGGCATGGCCGGCGGGCTGGGGATGGGCATGTTGATCTTCATGCCGCTCTTCTACGCCGCGTTCGGATTCGTCTTCGGCGCGATCTACGCCTGGCTCTACAATCTGGTGGCCGGCTGGGTGGGCGGACTCGAGCTCGATCTCGAATGAGCCGACGCGGCGTGACGCGCGGCTGATGGACACGGGCAGGCTGCAGGCGTTCAGCGATGGCGTGTTCGCGATCATCATCACGATCATGGTGCTCGAGCTGAAGGTGCCCCATGCGACCGATCTCGCCGCGCTCGGGCAGGTGACGCACTAGAGAGCGCGGCCGGGCTCCCGGCTCCGCGGAGGGCCTCATGGCGTACGACGAGAAGTTGGCGGCGAGGATCCGGAAGGTGCTCCACGGCCGTCGCGACCTAGTGGAAATGCGCATGTTCGGCGGCGTCGCCTTCATGGTCCGGGGGCACATGAGCTGCGGCGTCGTTGGATCGGAGCTCATGGTCCGCGTCGATCCGGACGAAGGGGACGATCTGCTCCGCCAACCGCACGTGCGGCCGATGGACTTCACCGGGCGTCCGATGCGCGGATTCCTGTACGTGGATCCGCCGGGGATCGCGACCGCTCCGTCGCTCAAGAAATGGGTCGCGCGCGCGACCGCGCACGCCGAGGCGCAGCCCCCGAAGGTCAAGTCTCGGCCCACCGCGCGAGCCCGCGGGAAATGAACTCACCGGGCACCTTCCTCCCATTCCGGGGGCCATGACGACCGCCGCCGACCCCAACACAGCCATCGAAACCCTCTACTCCCAGTGGATCTCGGCGTTCCAACACCGCGATGTCGAAGCGATCCTCGCCCTCGTCACGCCGGACTATCTGCTCTGGGCGCCCGGTGCCCCGCCGCTCGTCGGGCGCGAAGTACTCCGCCCGATGCTCGCCGCCGCGCTCGCCAAGGCCGCGGTCGTGCCCGCTTTCGAGTTGGAGGAGCGGATCGTTTCGGGGGACGTCGCGGTGGATCGCGGCTGGGATGTGCAGAGGGTGCTGCCAAGCGACGGATCGGCGGAGCGAGTGCAGCGGCAGCGCGTGATGATGGTGCTCCGACGCGACGCCGCCGGCACGTGGCGCTTCGCGCGCGGTATGTCGCAGCCGGGGCCAATGCCTTGAATTTACGAGTGACCTCCTGATACGAACGGGACACTACGGCTTGGATGGGCGACCACCTATGCGTCTTACTCCGCTCGCTCTGGCTCTGCTGGTCCTCGCGATGACGGCACCAGCCGAGGCGCAACAACCTCAACAGCGCCAGCCGAAGGTGCTTGATGGCCTCGGTGTGGTGTTCGAGGATTCGCTGCTGCAGCAGCTCGCTGGCGACTGGACGATGACCGGTGCCGTGCGCGGCCGCCCCGTCAGCTACCGGCTGCACGTGGAGTGGGTGCTCGATCACCAGTTCCTCCGTCTCGACATGCGCGACGTCGCCGCGCCGCCGGCGTATCAGGCGATCGTCCTCTTGGGCGTCGACAATAGGAGTGCGCGTTATGTTGCGCACTGGATCGATGTCTTCGGCGGCCGCTTCTCGGAGACCCTCGGCTACGGACGGCGCGATGGCGACGCCGTGCGATTCACCTTCGAGTACCCGGACGGTCCCTTTCACACCACGTTCACGTTTGACCCGACCGCGCGTGCGTGGCGCATCCTGATGGAGGACCGCGACGCCGACGGCGCTTGGCGGGAATTCGCGCACTACCGACTGGAACGGAAGTAGCGCATTCGCTCTCGCCGCGCGACAGGGACGAACGAGCACTCAGCGGTCGGTGACCACCGGGTGCTCCTCACCGGCGCTTCATGGACCGCTAATCGAGCCTCCATGGTCCGCTCATTTCGCGAGCACAACGTGGGAGCGACCTCCAACGCGGGAGTCCGGCGATGCGCGCGCACTTGGGCGGCCGGGTCGTGGCCGAGCCCAACGTAACCCCGATGGTGGACGTGATGCTCGTGCTGCTGATCATCTTCATGGTGCTCACGCCGATGCTGCTGGCGCAGCTCCACGCGACGCCGCCGGAGGCGCGATTCTCGCGCTCGCACCCGGAGGAGTCGACCGATCACACCTTGGGTATCGACCGGTACGGCGCGTACTACTTCGATCGCCGGCCCGTGGCGCGCGATTCGCTGCCCGCGCTCATGCGCGCGACGTTCGAGCAGAGCGACGAGCGCGTGCTGTTCGTGCGGGCCGACCGGGACCTCGTTTACGCGAAGGTGCTCGACGCCCTCGACATTGCGGCGCGGAACGGCGTTCGAGTGGTGGGGATGATCGCGGTGCAGCCGCCGCCTCATCCGCGATAGATTACCGGGCGACCTCATTCCCGGCAGCGTATCGATGGACGAGACGATCGTAGTGATCACCGGCGCCAGCTCCGGCATCGGCGCGGCGCTCGCGGAGCTGCTCGCCGGGCGCCGGGCCTCGGTGGCGCTCGTGGCGCGGCGCGACAAGGAAGTGCGTGCGGTCGCGGAGCGCTGCGGCGCGAAGGCGCTGGCGATCGTTGCCGATGTCACGAAGCGGCACGACGTCACGCGTGCCGTGGCCGAGTCGATCGCGCGCTTCGGCCGCATCGACGTCTGGGTGAACAACGCCGGGCGCGGGATCACGCGCGTGCCCACGGCGCTCACCGACGCGGACATCGACGACATGATCCAGATGAACGTGAAGTCGGCGCTCTACGGGATGCAGGAGGTGCTGCCGCATTTCAAAGAGCGGCGCGCCGGGCACGTGATCAACGTCTCCTCGATGCTCGGCCGCATCCCGTACGCGCTCGTCCGCTCCTCGTACAGCGCGAGCAAGCACTTCCTGAACGCACTCACCGCGAACTTCCGCACCGAGGTGCAACAGACGCACCCGGACATCCAGTTCTCCCTGGTCTCGCCGGGGATGGTGCACACCGAATTCGGCCTGAACGCGGTGCACGGCGGACCCGATTCGCGGAACTTCCCCGATGCGCAGAGCGCCGCGGAGGTGGCGGCGGTGATCGCCGAGGTGATCGAGTCGCGCCGCGCCGACGTGTACACGCGGCCCGGGTCGCAGGAGCGGGTGGTGGAGTACTACCGCTCCCTGGGCTGACTGGTGCGCGGAGCGTGCGCGTGATAGCTTCGCGCGACATCCGCTCGGAGTCACCGGCGTGACACGCGCGCACCCACTCCATCGAACCGGGGACGGCGGTAGCGGGGCCGGCCGGATGCCTCGCTATATCGCCTTCCTGCGGGCGATCAACGTGGGGGGCCGCCACGTCGTGACGATGGATCGCCTGCGCACGCTCTTCGAAGCCCTCGGCTTCTCGGCGGTGGAGACCTTCATCGCGAGCGGCAACGTGGTGTTCGAGTCGAAGGCACGTGACGCGCGGGCGCTGGAGCGGAAGATCGAGCGCCGCCTGCACGAGGCGCTCGGCTTTGAGGTGGCGACGTTCCTTCGCACGGCGGAGGAGTTGGCCGCGATCGCCGCGTACGAGCCCTTCGCACCGGCCGCGCTCGCGCGAGCGGTGGCGCTCAACGTGTTGTTCCTGCGTGATGCGCTCGACGACCGGGGGAAGCGCGCGCTGATGGCGTTGCGCACCGAGCTCGATGACTTCCACGTGGACGGGCGGGAGATCCACTGGCTGTGCCGCGTGACGCAGGGCGAGTCCACGATCTCCAATGTGGTGCTGCAGAAGGCGCTGGGCCGCGAGGCGACCGCGCGCGGCGCCAATACGATCCGGAAGATGGCGGCGAAATTCGGGCGAGCTCCATGAGCGGCCAGCCGATGCGGCGCTTCGGCCAACTGCTGTCGCTGCTCGGACTCGCCGTGGGTGGCCTGCTCGGGCTCACGATGCTCGTCCCGCTCCACCTGATGGGGCTCTCCTGGCTCGTGGCCGTGGGGCTCGCCAAGCTGGCCTTCGTCGGCTCGCTCATGCTGATCTGGGCGGGCGCCGTCGTGCAGCGCGTCGCCATCCGCAGCGCCGAACGAGCGGAGCTTCCCCCGCCGCGCACCCCCTGACGCCCCTGATGGAAGGAGATCCATGACGCGCACACCGAGCAATCCTCGTCTCTACGTCGCGATCGGCCTGCTCTGGTTCACCGCTGCGGTCGCGCTCGCTGCCACCGGCCAGATCGCCGTGCTGCGCCCGCCGGCGCCGCAGCTCGTGCTGCTCGGCCTCACCGTCGCGCTCGTCGCGGCGGGCTCCATGATACCGGGTTTCCGCGTCTGGCTGGCGGGGCTCAATCTGCGCCAGATCGTCGCGCTCCACGTGCTCCGCTTCGTGGGGATCTACTTCCTGGTGCTCTACGGTCGCGGGGAGCTCCCCTTCGCCTTCGCGGTGCCCGGCGGCTGGGGGGACATCGCGATCGCGGCCGGCGCATTCGTGCTAGTGCTCTTCGTGTCCGATCTGGCCGGCCACCGCGGCTGGCTGCTCTCGTGGAATGCGTTGGGTCTCACTGATATCGTCTATGTCGTCGCCACCGCGTCGCGCTTGGCGGCCGCCGATCCGACTTCCATGCAGGCGCTGCTCCGTCTGCCGCTGAGCCTTCTCCCCACCTTCCTCGTGCCGCTGATCGTCGCGAGTCACATCCTGCTCTTCGTGCGCTTACGGCGCGAGCCGGAGGGGAAGGCCGCCTGAGCGTCGGGCGCGGGGCCTGCAACCGCCGCCGGATTCGTCCGTAGGGCGGATATCCCGACGGAGGTTTCGATGATCATCGTCCCACGACGCGTCGCACTCGGTATCGCGGTCGTCTCGCTCAGTATCGGCACCTCGGCGGCGCGCGCCCGCGCGCAGAGCACCGCCCAGCCCGAGCTCGTGGTCACCACCGATTGGCTCGCGACGCACCTCGCCGATCCGTCGCTTGTCGTGGTGCAGGTTGACATGCCCTCCATGCCCGACATGTCCGGCATGGGATCGCCGTACGCGGACGGCCACATCCCCGGCGCGCGCGAGCTCGACTACAACCAGCTCGCCATCAACGTGGACGGCATCGGGCTCGAGCTACCGCCGGTGCAGACGCTGAAGGCCACGTTCGAGCAGCTCGGCATTTCGAGCTCGTCGCACGTGGTGCTCATGGGGCCCCCGCTGATGGTGACGCGCGCCTGGTACACGATGCACTACCTGGGACTACCGAACGTGTCGGCGCTCGACGGCGGGATCACGAAATGGAAGGGCGAGGGGCGCCCGGCGGATAAGACGCGGCCGACGGTCACGCGGGGGAAGATCGTCCCGAACGCGCAGCCGCAGATCGTGGCCACCTCGGCGTACGTGCTTGCGCACATCGGCAAGCCGGGCATTTCCTTCCTGGACACGCGCACGGTCGGCGAATACGACGGCAGCGGCGAGCGGCATGGGATGCCGAGCACCGGGCACATCGCAGGAGCGCGTCGGCTCGAGTGGCATGACCTGTTCAAGAACGATTCCGACTTCACGCTGCAGGACCAGGCCACGCTGGCCAAGCTCTACAAGGAGCGCGTCACGCCGGGCGACACCGTGGTCACCTACTGCTACATCGGCTATCGCGCGAGCGGCTCGTACTTCGTCGCGCTCCTGCTCGGCTACCCGGCCAAGCTGTATGACGGCTCGTACGACGAGTGGGCGAAGAAACAGCTGCCCACCGTGACGACCGCCACGCCGCTGCTCACGCCTTAGCGCGCGGCGTTCGCGGCCGTGGCGATCGCGCCCAGCCGTTTCACGCCGCTGAGCGCGAGCCAGACCCGCCCGCGCGCCGAATCGACGGACATATTCCGCACGATCGCGCCGCGGGTGGGGATGGCCACTGTCTGCATCCGCTCGGTGGCCGGGTCGAAGGCGACCATGGTGCTCGTCCCCGATTCGTCGTACCAGATGCGGCCGTCGGCGCCGATCGCGATGCCATAGGGGCTGCTGGACGAGCCGCCCGGGCTCGCGAACTCGCGCACCTTGCCCGTGAGCGGATCGAGACGGCCGAGAAATCCGCGGGCGTAGTCGCTGTACCAGACGATCCCCTGCGGATCCACCGCGAGGCGGCGCGGTCGCGCGCCGGAGGCGGGCAAGGTGAACTCCACGAGGGCACCGTTCGCCGGATCGATCCGACCGATCTTGTTCGTCCCCAGCTCCGCCATCCAGAGTCGATCGCTCGGGCCGTTGACGAGGCCGTAAGGGCGCGCGCCGCCGGTGGGGAGCGGATAGACCTTCACGTCACCAGTGGCGGGATCGAGCCGGCCGTAGGCGTTCTCGCCCTGCGAGGTGAACCAGATCATGCCGCCGTGATAGACCGGCGTGTGCGGATCGCGCGCGCCGGCGGGCATCGGGAATTCCTTGATCGTTCCGGTGGCCGGGTCGAGACGGCCGATGAGGCCCTTCGCGTTCCCGGTGTACCAGACGGCGCCGTCGGGGGCGACGATGATGCCGTGCGGTCCGGAGGCGAGGGTGGGTGTGGCGAGGTCGGTGACGTGGCCGGTGGCGGGATCGAGCCGGCCGATGAAGCTGTTCCGCTGATCGGTGAACCAGACGCTGCCGTCCTTGGCGACCGCGACGTCATGGGGGAAGGCCTCGGCGCGAGGGAGTGGGTACTCGGTGACCGTGGGGGCCTGGAGGGTGAGGCAGAGGAGGGCAGAGAGGGCGCGGAGGGTCGGGTGCATAGGAGTCTCCGAGGTGAGGCTGGGAACGATGCACAGAACGGTCAACATTCAACGGTCAACAGTCAACAGGGGGAAAATGGACGAGCATTCGCGCATGGCTGGGGTCGAGGAATGGCTTCCGGTGGACGCGGCTGAGCCGAACCCACTCCGGACATCCCGTGCCGGCGCCGCGGGCTGAGTCGTCCTATTTCGTCCGCGCCGTTGCCCATGAAGAGGGTGAACGGCTAGCCCGGCTCCAGGAGGTCTCCGTGCGATTCCTCACCAGAGAAGACTCCCGTGCGTGGTCCACCTCCCGCGGCGTTTCGGCGGGAGCGCACGGCGTGCCGACGCCGGTGCCGAAGCCGCTCCACGCCGTGCGCTTCCATCTGCCGCAGACGATCGGGCAGCTCACCTGGCTCTGCCGCTTCGTCTCCGTCTGCCTGTCGCCGCGCGCGGAGTGCCTGCTCTGGGTGACGCAGTGGGGCGTTTGGCCGAATTCGGAGAACTGGCATCTCTACTACAAACTCCGGCAGTGCCACAACGATCAACGGCTGCTGGCCGAAGCGCCGGGCCATCTCTTCCTCGACTACGAGGAGGCCGACTTCGTGAGCTTCCTGCAGATCGGGATCCTGAATGGGTGGGACATGCACGTCATGCCGGATCTCGACTATGGGCGGGCCGACAGCGCGCGGGCATTCGTGTCGAACGAAGAGTGGATCGCGATCGCGCACCGCGACCCGGCGGTCGCCAAGAATTGGCGCGTCGAACTCGAGCAGGCCGAGTACAAGCTCGACGATCCGCACGCGGCGTAGCAGTGGTCCGCGCGGACTACGGCGTGCGCCTCGCCGATCCGCCGCAGAGGCCGCCGTTCCCCTGGTTCGCGCCCTCCTGGTAGAAGTAGTATGAGATCTGCGAGAAGCCGGCGCTGCTGGGCGTGAGCGTCCAGGTGAATTCCTCGCGGTAGGTCGCGCCGGCCGGGCCCGCCACGCCGGGACCGCGAGCAGTAGCGCGCCACCAAGGATACGCCGGATCATCTCTCCTCCTCTCGCGGTAGGCGGTCGCCTTCCTCGAGCCGAGCGTACGTGTCCCGTGACCCGGCGTCAACGTGGCACCAACGCGCTACGCCGCGCGAGGACCGGTGAGTCTTTCGGTCTAGCGCGAGCCTGCCTTGGGGGGTATGGTCGGACCAACGCTGCGGCGTATCGGAGGACGACATGGCCAAGATCGCGCATCTGTATCCCTCCGATGGGCTCGGGCGGCTGCCCGGCCCATCGGGCGAGCGGTATACGAAGCTCTTCACCCACGGGAGCATGGAGGTGGAATTCTACGCCCCGCGCGGCACCGATCCGCAGACTCCGCACAAGCGTGACGAGCTGTACGTGGTCGCCGCGGGACAGGGCACGTTCTGGGATGGGATGACTCGCCGCCCCTTCACGACCGGCGATCTCCTCTTCGTGGCGGCCGGCGTGCCGCACCGCTTCGAGGAATTCACCGACGACTTCGCCGCCTGGGTGATCTTCTACGGCCCCGAGGGCGGTGAGACCGACGAGCTGCCCGGCGTCCCGGACTGAGGCGCGCTGCCCCGGCGTCGATGCCCGCCTTCGCGGATCACTTCTCCAGCCGCGCCGCCGACTACGCCGCGTACCGGCCATCGTATCCGCCGGCGCTCGTGCAGAATCTCGCGGGCCTCTGCGCGGACCATGATCTCACTTGGGATGCCGGAACGGCGAATGGGCAGGCGGCCGTGCTGCTCGCCGAGCACTTCGCGCACGTGGTGGCCACCGACGCGAGCGAGGAGCAGCTGGCACACGCGAGTACGCATCCGCGCATCGTCTACCGCGTGGGCCAGGAGGACGGGAGCGGGCTCGCGCGGGCCTCCGCGGACCTGGTCACGGTGGCGCAGGCCCTCCACTGGTTCGACCGATCGCGGTTCTACGCCGAAGTGAAGCGCGTGCTCAAACCGGGGGGCGTGGTCGCGGCGTGGTGCTACGATCTACCGCGAGTGGACGGCGCGGTGGACCCGGTGGTCGAGAAATTCTACAAGGTGCGCACCGGACCCTTCTGGCCGCCGGAGCGGCGACACGTGGACGCGATGTATCGCGAGCTCGAATTCCCCTTCGACGAGATCCCGCAGCCCGCGTGGTCGATGGCGGTGGAACTCAACCGGGAACGGTTTCTCGGCTACGTGCGAAGCTGGAGTGCGGTCACGCGCGCGCGAGTGGCCACCGGCGCCGATCTCGTCGCGGAGCTCAGCGCGGCGCTCGATCCGGTGTGGTCCAACCGGCGCGACGATGCGCGCACGGTCGCTTGGCCGATCGGGTTGCGCGTGGGGCGCCCGGCGGCGTAAGGAGCTCGACGATCCTCATACCGGCGTGCCGCGCTGCGGGCTGAGGAGGAGCTTCCCGGTGGTCTTGCGCTCCTCGAGGTCCCGGTGCGCCTCGGCGGCGTGCGCGAGCGGGTACTCGTGCTCGATGCGCAGCTTGAGATCTCCGCGCGCGATCATGCTCAGGACGTCGCCCGCGCGTTGTTCGAGCTCGGCGCGCGTGGCGATGTAGTGGCTGAGCGTGGGGCGCGTGAGGAAGAGGGAGCCCTTCCGCGAGAGGCGCATCGGATCGAAGGGGGGCACCGGGCCGCTCGCGCCGCCGTAGAGCACGAGCAAGCCGCGCGGGCGGAGCACGTCGAGATCCTTCTCGAAGGTGTCCCGCCCCACGCCGTCGTACACGACGTGCACGCCCTTGCCGTCGGTGAGCCGTTTGACCTCGGCCTCGAAGTCCTGCTCGGTGTAGTTGATCGTCTCGTCGGCGCCGGCGACAACGGCGAGCTTCGCCTTCTCCTCGGAGCTCACGGTGGCGATCACGCGGGCGCCGAGTTGCTTGGCCATCTGCACGAGCAAGAGGCCGACGCCCCCCGCCGCGGCGTGCACGAGGGCGACGTCCCCGCGAGCGAGCTTGTACGTGGAGTGCGAGAGGTAATGCGCCGTCATCCCCTGGAGCATCGCGGCCGCCGCCTGTCGGAAATTGAGTGCGTCGGGAATTCGCACCAGATTGTTCGCGGCGACGGCGGCGAATTCCGCGTAGCTGCCGAGCGAGCCGGTGTACGCGACGCGGTCGCCGACCTTCACCTGCGTGACCTCGGCGCCGACCGCCGTGACGAGGCCGGCGGCTTCCTGTCCGGGCACGAAGGGGAGCGCCGTGGGGTAGCGGCCCTCACGGAAGTAGACGTCGATGTAGTTGACGCCGATCGCCTTGAGGGCGACGACGGCTTCGTTGGGCTTGGGAGTGGGGACGGGCAGGACCGCGGGGGTGAGAACCTCGGGGCCGCCGTGGAGTTGGATCTGGATGGCGTGCATAACTACTAGTCCATAGTCCGTAGTCCGTAGTCCATAGTCAGGGGCGAGAGTGGGGAGTACAGGGTGAATACCTCAGTCGAACTCCCTCTTCGGCGCAGCCTGCTCCGCTCCCACACGTCCGACGACGATCTCGGCCCGCGCATAACTCTCGCCCTTCACTGGCGACCCCGCTAGGCGGCGGAGCATCGTGAGTTGGCCGGTGTGCTGGAGGGCGTCGGCGACGGGGCCTTGGAAAAGGATCTCGGCGGAGTGGCCGAGTGCGTCGCGCTGGGCGAGGCGGGCGTCGAAGGCGGCGAGGGCGGTGAAGAAGCGGGCGCAGTCGGCGTCCCAGGGTTGGGGCGGGGTGTCCCTCCAGGTCCACGCGCCGTTGGCCAGGTGCAGCGCCCAGTCGAAGAGGTCGCCCATGTGGGCGAGGATCTGCGCGGGGGTGCGGCTGGTGGGGCCGACTTTGAACTCGGCGAATGACGCCGG
The DNA here is from genome assembly GCA_043762555.1 of Gemmatimonadaceae bacterium. Lineage (GTDB taxonomy): Bacteria > Gemmatimonadota > Gemmatimonadetes > Gemmatimonadales > Gemmatimonadaceae > DATKOH01. The sequence continues at coordinate 12,480 of JAYUMO010000196.1, forward strand.
CGCGTCGCGCAGCGCCTTCGCGGCGCGGTAGGCGAGCGTGGCCACCGTGTGGCGGAGCATCTCGCGCGTGGCGCCGTCGGTGGGTGGGGCCTTGCGCCGCTCTGGTGACTTGTCGCTCATGCCGCCCAAGCTCCCTGAATGCGGTTGGACCATCAGCCTTTGCGCGCGCTCAGCTGCACGATGCGCCTCCTGACCTGAGCGACCCGCGGCTGCAGTTCGGGATCGGCGTGTTGCCAGAGCACGACGAACTTCCCGTAGTACGACAGCGCCTTCTCCCGGTCACCGCGGGCGTCGTAGAGCTCGCCGAGCCGCTTGTAGATGGAGGCGAGCCAGAGATAGTCGGTGAATATTCTTGTTGCGTCGGCACTGGTGAGATCCCGCTCATAGACCGCGATCGCGGAGTCGGGAGAACCGTCCAGGTCGTACGCGTGACCCAAGTCTTGCAGCCAGCACCTCTCGCACGAACTGTCGTTCGCCAGCCGGAAAAGCGCGATGGCACTGTCAAAGCGCGCCTCGGCGAACGCGATCAATCCGTGCGCCGCCAGGATGGGCCCCGGTGGACCGCGCTGGTCGGGCGGGATCGCGGATTCCCACTCCGCCATGAGAGCCCGGGCCCGCCCCGGGCGGCCAGCCCGCGCGTACTCGCGGATGCGCTCGTAGTATCGGCGCTCGAGCGGAGGCGCTCCGGCGATGTCATACCGCTTCCCCGCCTCGTCGAGCAACTGGACGGCGTCATTCGGGCGATTCAGAAACCAGGTGGCGAACGAAGCTTCGTCGAGCGCGTAGTCGAACAGCGCGCGGCGATTGCCCCGCTCGCGGTCCACGAGTGCCGCGGCACGAAAGCCTGCTCTTCCACCGCCCAGGCGCCCCTGAACCGCGTCCGAGTACCCCGAATCCAAGGCGATCCAGAGTCGCGCCGCCAGCATATTGCGAAACTTGGCGCCCAGGATGCGAACCTGCGCGTCCGCTGAATCGTACCGCCCGATCGCCGTGAAGATGAAGAACCTCCAGGCTATAGATGTCGGGGTTGGTGGGTGCGCGCCGCTCGAGCGCACGCAGGCTCTGGAAGGCTCCCGCCGTGTCACCGAGCGCGAACTGCTCGTTCGCCACGTTGGTGTAGCCGGCCGCCCAATTCGAGTCCACGGCCACCGACCGGCTATAGCTATCGCGCGCCCGCCGGTGGTCACGCGCATCTGCGTACAGGAGCGCTACATTGTTGAGCGCCGTAACGTTGTCGGGATCTATCGCAAGCGCCCCTTCGTATTCGCCGATCGCAGCCGAGCGGTCGTACACGGCGCCGGTGGAGAGATACGAGCCGGCGGTCAAGTGTCGTTCCAGCTCCGGTAGGTGGTCGCGGAGCTCGAACGCCCTTCTCACCATCGCCGACGCCAGCGTGGGCTGCGAATATTGGTTCGCGTAGACAATGCCGAGCTTGCGGTAGGCCATCGCGAAATTCGTGTCGAGTGCGATCGCATCGCGCAGCAGCCCGATCGCCGCGGCATCATCGCGCTCGAGCTCGGCCGCGCGAGCGCCCTGCGTATACTTGCGCAAGGCTTCCAGCGATGCCGTGCTCACCCGCTCGAGGCGCGGCGCCGCGTTCACTAGGCGGAGCGACTCGCCGATCTTGGCGCGCAACTGGCGGGAGAGCTGATCGACCGCCGGGATGAGGCCGTTGGCATCTTTCGCACTCTCACGGTACGCCGCCAGCACGTCGCCGGTCTGCGCCGAGACGAGCCGGACGGAGGCGATGAACCCCGTCCCGAGCGCGGCGATGTCACGGTCCACCACCGCCTTGATCCCCTCACGTGCCGCGATCGCGCGGGCGAGGGAGAGATCGATGCGTGAGCCGGGCGGCCGCTGCATCCGCTCGAGCGCATCACGGACGGCGGCGGGTTCCATGACCGTCACCACCCGCGACTGCTCCAGATCGGTGCGCAGCGCATCGGCGACGACGATCCCGATCGTCGAATCACCGCCGGGGGCGCGGAAGTCGGTGACGAGTACCTTGTCCTTGCTCGTCAACACCCCCGCCGCCAGCAACGACGCACTGGGGCCGATCCCGACGGCCCGCAGCACCATGAAGGCGCCCACGAACAGCACGAAAACGCTCATCGTCACCGCGCCGCCGAGCGCGACGCGCCGCCAGGTGACCCACGGGCGCACGGCCGCCGCGATCCGCGCCGCCGCCGCCGCGGAGCCCTCCTGTGGCGTGCGCGACGGCATGGGCACGCTGTGGGCGATGATCGAGAAGGCCACCACCGGGACCCCGAGGATCATCACGATGAGCGCGCCCGGCAGCACCCACGTCGGGAGTCCGATGATCCACGTAGCTGCCCAGGAGACGGCGACCGCCAGCACCGTTGCGCCGAGATAGATCATCACCGCGCGGCCAGTGGAGACGTTGCGTTGAATCGCGGTCGTGGCCGGCAGTGTGCCGGAGACCGGCGTGAAAAGCGCGTCGAGCGCGTGCAGCACGTCGTCGGCGCCCCGCGGGCGATCAGCGGGGCGCTTCTCGAGGAGGTGCATGACAAGAGCGCCGAGAGCGGGCAGCACGTTGGGGCGCCGCTTCGCCACGGGATCGGGGACTTCGCTCAGATGCGCCGCGAGCGTCATTTGCGGCGATCGCCCGGCGAATGGCGGTTGTCCCGTGAGCATCTCGTACGCCATGGCCCCCACCGCGTACAGATCGGCGCGTGCGTCCACATTGGGATCGGCCGCGGCCTGCTCGGGCGCCATGTACGCAGGCGTCCCCAGCGCGATGCCCAGCGACGTGAGCGAGGTCGCCCCCCTCTCGGTCGCGCTCGCACTGATCGCTTTCGCCACACCGAAGTCAGTGACCATGGCGTATTCGCCCGAGAGCAGCACGTTGTCCGGCTTAATGTCGCGATGCACCACGCCATGCGCGTGCGCATAAGCGAGCGCGCTCACGACTTCGCGCAGAAAGCGGATCGTCTCGGGGATCGACAGTTCGCCGGCGCGCGCGATCCGCGCCCCCAACGATTCGCCCTCGACGAGCGGCATCGTGTAGTACGGGAGATCGCCGGCGGCACCGGCCGCGAGCACCGGCACGATGTGCGGATGCTGGAGCTGCGCGACGAGCTGGATCTCACGGCGGAAGCGCTCCACGTTCACGCCGGCGGCAAGCTCCGGCGGCAGCGTCTTCATGACGATCCGGCGGCCGAGTGCCGTGTCGGTGCACACGAACACCCGCGACATGCCGCCGCCGGTCAGTTCGCGCTCCACCGTATACGCGTCGCCGAGGGCGCGCTGCAGCTCGTCGCGGAGATCGGTCACGAAGGGATTTGTCGCCCTGGGGTCAGCGTCGGCCGAACGATGGGCGTGCCGCTCGGCCCCGGCAAGAGCCAAGCGGCATCGGTCAGTCTCGCCCGATCGCTATTTCTTCACCATGCGAATGATGTAGAGCAGAACCAGCGCGCCGATCACGGACATCACGATCGAGCCGAGCAGGGTGTACGTCATGATGCCGAGCAAGCGGAAGATAAACGCGCCGACGAAGGCGCCCGCGATGCCGACCAGCAGGTCGCCGACGAGGCCGAACCCGCTTCCTTTGAAGAGCTTGCCGGCGAGCCAGCCCGAGACCAGGCCGACGAGGAGGATGATCAGCAGCCCCTGCGTTTCGAAGCCGAACATGGCGACGCTCCCTGTGTGAGGTGACCGCGGCGCGACGGACCGCATCGCCGCCGCACGCGTCACGGAAGTACGCTCTCCCGGGTCGCGGCCGCCAGAGGCGCCAGATCACGCCCCGGCTGGCTTGCGCGCCGCGCACATGTATCTTCCGCGCATGGCCCAGTCCGCGGTCCCCCACCTTTTGCTCGTGAATCTCGGCACGCCCGAGGCGGCCACCCCCGAATCAGTGCGTGAGTTCCTGGACGAGTTCCTGAGCGACCCGGCGGTGGTGGACCTCCCGCGCGTGATCTGGCTGCCGATCCTGAAATGGATGGTCCTGCGAACCCGGCCAAGCCGCGTCGCGCTGCAGTACGCCGCGATCTGGTCGGCCGAGGGCTCGCCCCTGCGCGTCGCCACCGAATTCATGGTGCGCGCTCTCCGCATGCAGGCCGACGACCAGTTCACGGTGAGCTCGGCGTACCGCTACGGCGAGCCGTCGCTCACGAGCGCGATGCAGCGGCTCTCGCGCGAAGGTACAGGTCCCATTCTGGTAGTGCCGCTCTTCCCGCAGCGGACCGATGCGACGGTGGGCACCACCTTCCGCGAGGCGCGCCGGGCCGCCAAACGCGCCGGCGTCGCGCAGCGCCTCGTCGAGAAGATGATCAAGCCGGATGACCCCGGTTACATCGAGGCGATGGCCGCGTGCTTCCAGTCGGCCGTGTCGCGCGCCACGACGCCGCCGGAGCATCTCGTGGTCTCCTACCATGGGATCCCGGTGCGCTACAACCGGCGCGAGCGGCGCATGTACACCGATGATTGCCGGAAGACCACCCGCGCGCTGCTCGAAGCGATCGACTGGCCCGAGGATAGCGTGACGCACGCCTACCAGTCGAAGTTCGGCCCCGAGAAGTGGCTCACGCCGGCCACCGCCGACGTGCTTGCGGAGCTTCCCAAGCAGGGCGTCAGCTGCGTGGCCGTGATCACGCCGGGCTTCGTGACCGACGGACTCGAGACGCTCGAGGAGATCGGCATTCGCGGCCGGGAGACCTTCCGCGAGGCGGGCGGCGACATGCTGATCCGTGTTGCGGGGGTCGAGGACCACCCGTCATTCCTGAGATCCCTGGTCGCTCTCGTACAGGGCTGAAGCGCGGCCTCCGGCGGCGACCAAGGTCGCCGCAACATCGTTACCCCTCTAATGATGACGGTTCTGTGACACGTCACCTCGCGGGGGAGCTAGAATCCCCGGCGTCACCCTTGGTGCGCGACCTCCGGCCTGGTTCTTGTTTTGTGTACGGGAGGACTGGATGCATCGCATAGGCGTTGTCGGGATCTCTTGGCGTCACGGGAGCGCGGATGCGCTCGCGAGTCTCACCATCCCGCGCGAGGAGCGCGAGACGCGCCTTCCGCAGCTGGCCGCGGCGGTGGGGGTGAAGGAGCTCGTATACCTCGCCACCTGCAACCGGGTGGAGGTGGCGTTCGCGTCCGACGGCCATACGCCGCTGAACGTCTGCCGCCAGCGCGTCTTCGCCGCGCTGGCCGGCCGCGAGCCGCGCGCCGGCGAGGCCGAGCACACGCTGCGCGCCTGGCAGGGCAAAGGCGCCGCCGAGCACCTCTTCCTCGTGACCGCCGGGCTCGACTCGGCGCGCGTGGGCGAGAGCGAGATCACCGGCCAGGTGCGCGAGGCGATGGAGCAGTCGCGGCAGCTGGGGCTCATCGGGCCGCAGTTGGAAACGGTGTTCACCGAGGCGCTGAAGGTGGCCAAGCGCGTGCGCCCGGTGACCGAGGGGCGGATCGGCAAAGTGTCGCTCGCGCAGGTGGCGCAGCGCTACGTCACGGAGCGCCTGGAGCGGACGCCGGGGCGCGTGGCGCTCATCGGCGTGTCGCCGATGACTGAGCAGTGCGCCCGCGAGCTGAGCGAGCGCGGCGTGGGCGTGATCATCGTGAACCGCACGCTCGAGCGCGCCATCAAGCTGGCCGCCGCCGTGGGCGGGGAGGCGCGATCGCTCGCCGCCTTCCGCGAGTCGCCGGACGCGGTGGAGGCGTTGATCGTCGCCACCGGCGCGAAGGAGCCGGTCCTCTCGCGCGGCGATCTCGAGCGGATCGCCGCGCGCTCGCCATCGGCGGAGTCGCCGCTGGTGGTGGATCTCGCGGTGCCGCCCAACGTGACGCCCGAGGACGCTGCCGCGGCCGATGTGCCGCGGGTCGGGATGGATGAGGTGACGCTCTCGGCGGCCGAGGACCGCGAGCGGGTGCTCACCGAGTTCGGCGACGCACGCGCGATCGTGGACAAATCGCTCACCGAGCTGCGCCGGCTGATGGCGGAGAAGCTGATCGGTCCGATGATCGCCGATCTGCACCGGCGTTACCGGCACACGGCGATGGAGGGCGTGGAACGGCTGTTCAAGCAGGATCTCGCCGCGCTCGGGGAGAAGGAGCGAGACGCGGTGCGCCGCTGGGCGGAGACGCTCGCGCGCCGCTTCGCGTACCTGCCGTCGGTGGGGCTGCGGGACCTCGTTTTCCAAGCCGGCCCGGCGGCGGTGGAGGCCTTCTTCTCGCACGCCGAACCGGAGCTGGCGAAGGAGCTGCACGACGCGGCCGGCAAGTCGGGCGTCGCGCTGCTGATCGAAGAGGAGCTGGAGGAAGCATGAGACTGCGCATCGCCACCCGCGGCTCCGACCTCGCGCGCGCGCAGTCCACCGACGTGGCGCGCCGGCTCGAGGCCGCCGGGCACACCACCGAGCTGGTGTTCATCTCGACG
>JAYUMO010000197.1:0-4780 GCA_043762555.1 Gemmatimonadaceae bacterium
GTTGCGCTGTTGCGAGCGGTAGGACAGCCAGTCCAGCCGCCCGCCGAGCCCCAGGCTGAGCTGCGGCGCGATGTCCCAGTGCGCCTCCGCCACCGGCGACAGCGCGAGATAGACGGCGTCCAGATTCGCGGGAGTTTTTTTCGTGTCGAAATAGAAGATCGAGTCGCGCGCGCGGTCGGTCGTGAAATAGCGCTGGTAGCCGGCCGACACCGCGCGGTACTCGAGTCCCGTGATGAGGTGCACGTCCCCCATCTGCCGGCTGTACTTCGTGACGCCGCCGACGCCGACGCGCTGATCGAGCTCTTCCGTTTGCGACGGGACCCCCTCGCCGATCCCTCCCTCGGGCGGGATCGTGAGGAAGATGTGCCAGCTGCCGCCATGCGCGTACAGCGACGACTCGAAATTCCCCTTCTCTCCCCCCATGGGCTGCGTGAACGCGACGCGCAGCGAGCCGAAGATCTCGTTGCCGCCGTCGGTGGGGTTCGCGGCCTGCTTCACCAGTCCGGAGTCGTACTGCGCGGTCGTGATGTAGCCCGGCGAGTGCCACTGCCCGCCGTAGCCGCTCACCGCGAGGGTGAACGTGTGGGCGTCGGCCCCGTTCCAGACGCCGTTCCACATGACGTGGCCGATCGCTTCCTGGCTGTTGTCGCGCCAGCCGTCGGAGCGTTGCGCGTCGGCGGCGAGCAGCCAGCCGCCGCTCGGATGCTCCGCGCCGGTGAGCAGCGCGAGGCGCGCATCACCGTACGAGCCCACGCGCGCGCTCCACTCGGTGCCGAGGCGGCTCTGCTCCGTGAGCACGTTCACCGAGCCGCCCATCGCCCAGTTGCCCGCCCACGGCGACGCCGGCCCTTTCGTCGCCTCCACGCGCTTCACGGCCTCAGGGATCAGCGCGTTCCAGTCGGCGTAACCTTCCGCGTGGCCGCTCACCGGTTCGTTGAGCGGCAGGCCGTCGACGACCGCCGCGACGTCCACCGAGTGGTCCGAGGTGAAGCCGCGCATGGCGGCATCCGAGGCGAAGCCGGGGCCCTGTCCCTGCAAGTGGACCTCGAGGCCGGCGGTCTGCCGCAGGATGTCCCACGCATCGTTCGCGGGCACGGTGGCGATCGCCTCGGGGAGGACGATCATCGTCGTCGCCGCATCGGCGCGCCTCGTGGGTGCGGCGACGACGCGAACGATCGGGAGCGTATGGACGTGCGCGGGGGTGCTGTCGGTGTTCCCGGCGCTGTCGGGACGCTGGGCGGCGGCCGGGGCCGTGCTCAGGGCGAGCGAGCAGACGCTCGCGCCGAGCACGCGTGTGAGTGTACGGAATGGATGTGGCATCGCTCCCCCTCCGCAGGGGATGACTGGTGCGCAGCGTGTCGGTTGTGTGGCGGTGGCGGGAACGCGAACGGCTTACGCGGCGAGCGCGGGCGGAGGGCCGTTGGCGAAGGGGAGGCGGGTGTCGGTGCGGGCCGGCGTTAGGAGCGAGTGAGGCCGCGCGATGCGAGCGCGGCCGGCGGGCACGTCGTTCGGCGCGCGCGCGACCGAGCCCGGGAGGGCGAATGCGGACGCGCCGGCGCACTGCTCCAGACAGCGGCAGTGGTGCGACGATCCGTTCGTTCCGTGTTCTTGGTCATCGCCGCCGCCGTCGTGCACCGCACCGTGATGCGCCATTGTTTTTTGCACGGCGGGCGCGCCGCCGAGCGCGAGATCGTGGAGCGGGCAGCGGTGCACCGCGGCCTGCTCCGCGATCGTGGCGGAGAGCCAGAGAGCGAGCAGCACGGCGCTGCTCTTCTGTCGGCGCATCAGGGGGCGACCCATTGGCTATAAACTACCGCGCGCATCGTGTTGCGACAGCGCCGTCCGGGGCGCAGACTAGGCGCATGCCCGCTCACCATGCGTTCCCGATGCGACCGGCGGCGACCCGATGATCGAGGTCGCCGCCTTCACGAAGCGCTACGGCGAGTTCACCGCCGTCCGCGATCTCTCCTTTTCCGTCGCGGCGGGCGAGGTGCTCGGGCTCGTCGGCCCGAACGGGGCGGGGAAGACGACCACCCTCCGCTCGCTCGCCGGGATCATCACCCCGTCGGCCGGCACGATCCGTGTGGGCGGCTTCGACCTCGCCGGGGAGCCCGAGCGCGCCAAGGCCCTGCTCGCCTTCATCCCCGATGAGCCGCAACTCTTCGAGTATCTCACGGTGGAGGAGCATCTGCGCTTCACCGCGCGTCTCTACGGCGTGGCCGACGCGGCGCGCCGGATCCCGGAGCTGCTCGGCGAGCTGGAGCTCAGCGACAAACGGAACGCGCTCCCGGCGGAGCTCTCGCGCGGCATGAAGCAGAAGCTCGCGATCGCGTGCGGGCTCGTGCACTCGCCCTCCGCGCTGCTGCTCGACGAGCCGCTCACCGGCCTCGATCCGGCGGGGATCCGGCGGATGAAGGCGACGATCACCGCGCGCGCGCGTACCGGCGCGGCGGTGCTGCTCAGCTCGCATCTGCTGCACTTGGTGGAGGAGCTGTGCACGCGGCTCCTCGTGATCCAGCGCGGGCAGGTAGTGGCGATCGGGACGATCGCCGAGATCGTCGCGGAGCAGCCGCATCTCGCGGGGCAGGGGCTGGAGGACATCTTCCTCGCGCTCACGGGCGACGGCGGGCAGGGCGCGTGAACGCGGTGGCCGGCGCCTTCCGCTATCTGCTGGTGCGCTCGACGGTGAATCGCGTGCGCCGGCAGGTGCGCCGCCTGCGCGCCCCCCGCTACGCGCTCGGGATGCTCGGCGTGGCGCTCTACATCTGGTTCTTCTTCTACCGGGGCGGCCCACTCGCGGGCGGGTCTCCGCTCCGCCCGCCCCTGGTGTTGCCGGCGCTCTACGAGACATTGCTCGCGGTGAGCATCGGGTGGCTCTGGCTCCTCGGCGCCGACGAGCCGGCGCTCGCCTTCACCGGCGCCGAGGTGCAGCTGCTCTTTCCCGCGCCGGTGACGCGGCGCGCCCTCGTGCACTACAAGCTCGTGCAGGCGCAGATCGCGATCGGCTTCAGCGTGCTCATCTGGCTGCTCTTGCTCTCGAGCCGCTCGCCGATCGCGCCGCTGCTCAAAGCGATCGCGCTCTGGGTGCTCTTCACCACGCTCTACCTGCACCGCGTGGGCGCGTCGTTCGTGCGCGTGAGCGCGGCGCAGCAGGGACGCCGGGGACTCCGGCGCAACTGGCTGCCCCTCACCATCGCCGGCGCGGCGATCGCCGCCGCGGGATGGTCGGTGGCGCGCGCCTTCCCGTCGCTGGTGAACGCGCTCGAGAACGGGACGATCGGCGCGGCCCTCCTCGTCCTGCGACGGGCGCCGGCGATCGCCGTCGTGCTCTGGCCCTTCCACGCGCTCGTCGCGCCGGTGTTCGCGAAGACCACCGACGCGTGGGCCGGCGCGATGGGGTGGAGCGTGGTGCTGCTCCTCGCGAACTACCTCTGGGTGGTGCGCTCCGGGGTCTCCTTCGAGGAAGCCGCGATGCAGCGGGCGGAGCGCCTCGCCGCGCAGCGCGCCGCGCGGCGAACCGGCCGCTTCGCGCCGATCAAGGTCACCCGCCTCTGGCTCCCGCTCGCCCCCACCGGCCGGCCGGCGATCGCGATCATCTGGAAGAACACGATCGCCTTCCAGCGGATCGTCCCGATCGGTCGCATCGTGCTCGTCGGCGGTGCGCTGGCCTTGTCGATCGCCGTGATGGTGCCCGATCACCCACTCGACTGGTCGGCGGTCCGCTTCATGGCGCTCTTCATCGCGGTGATGCTCGTGATCTTCGGCCCGATCTACGTTCGCACCGATCTGCAGCAGGACATGCTCATGCTCCCGCTCCTCCGCTCCTATCCGCTGAGCGGGCCGGCGATCGTCGCCGCGGAGATGGCGGGCACCGTCGCGGTGCTCCTCGCGATGCAGGGGACGCTGCTCCTCATCGGCTTCCCCGAGCTCGTGCGATGGGCGGGCGCGGGTCGGGCAATCCCGATCGCGATCGCCGGCGTGGTCGCGCTGCCGGCGATCACCGCTCTGCGCGTGGCGGTCGCGAACGGATGGGCGGTACTGCTGCCGGGTTGGGTGCACCTCGGTCCCGGGCGGGCGGGCGGGATCGAAGCGCTCGGCCAGAGAGTGCTGGCCCTCGTCGGCTCGGCGATCGCGCACGGACTCCTGCTCATCCTCCCCGCCAGCGTCGCGTGGGTGGGCGCACTCTTCTGGCCGCCCTGGCTCGGGAACTGGGCGTGGCCGTGCGCGGCCGCGGCGGGCGCGATCGTCGCGGCGATCGAGCTCTGGGGACTGTCGCGGTGGTTGGGCGGCGTGCTGCACCGCACCGATCCGTCCGAGGTGGAGGCCGAGAGCGCGTGAGCGCGCGGAAGATCTCCATCGATCCCGCGTGCATGTTGGTGAGATACGCGAGCACGGCGTCGAAGCCGTCGGCGAGCTCGCGACCGTGTCCCGGGTAGCGGCTCGGCCGGCCGGCTACGTTCTCCGCGAACATCCAGCGCTCGGTGGCCGTGATGTGCCGCACGAGATCGCCGAGGGTGAAGGCGCCGGCGCGGTGCGTCCACTCCACGCGGTCCGGCGGGATGAGCGACTCCAGGCGAATGGCGCGCCCGCGGATGTTCTCGAAGTAGGGGACGAAGCTCTCTGCGCTCCGGATCTCCATGGGCGCTACTGCCGCTCCGTCCCGTACTGCGTGAATCGGCTCATCGGGTACGCTCGGGTGCGCATGAGGTCGGAGGGCTCGGAGGCGGTGCCGATGCGCCGCCCGGCGGGGCGTGCTGGTCCATCTCGTATCTAGCGCTGA
>JAYUMO010000198.1:0-3257 GCA_043762555.1 Gemmatimonadaceae bacterium
ATGGCGAGCGCGGCCTCCGACGCGTAGCGGAATTCGCGCTCGCGGTCGTAGTACTTGGTGAGCGCGGTGCCGCCGCCGGTGAGCAGGATCGCGGACATCGCGATCGCCGCGAGGCTGACGGTGAGGAGCAGCACCAGGACGAGCGCGGAGCCGCGCCGCGGGGTGCGCCGGGGGGATCTTGAGTTCGAGGGAGTGCGTGCGCGCGCCATGGGGACCCCGTTACGGGATAGTGATGGTGTTGGTGCTGGTCAGCGACGAGTTCGAGGGCGAACAATCCTGTGCGATCACGGCCCAGACCCAGGTGCCGGAGTGTAGATCGGCGTCATCGAAGGTGTACGCGGGTTGCGACGCCGAGAGGCTGGCGCGCGGCTCCCCCCAATCGGGGTCGCCGACGAGCCGTTTGAAGACCATGTAGCGTTCGACGTCCTTCTCACCGTTGTCCTGGTCCACGGAGGCGGTCCAGGTGAGCGTCACTTTCGTGGGATTCACCGCCGGCACCGCCACCGCGCCGACAGCGCCGGGCGGGAGTGGCAGGTCGCCGCAGACCTTGGCGCCCACCATTCCGGCGTTGATCAGCTTGGTGGAGCTGGACACCGAGCGGATGATGTCGCCCTTCGTCGCGTCGTGGTACAGGCCGGCCGCGCCCACGCGCACCACGCGGATGGAGTCCACCCAGGCGAGCTTGCCGGTGTCCTGCGGTGAGCCGTGGAGCGGCGCGGTGTGATACAGGGGGAGGTTCGCCGTCTTGATCGAATCGAGCCTGCCCAGCGTGTCGGGGCGGAAGTAAGTGAAGAAGGGTTTGCCCGTGGCGATGATGAGCCCCTTGGCCACGATCCGCGGCGGCATGTTGTTCACGCGGCGATAGAGGATGTACTGGTCCGAGCGGCCCGACGTCGTGTCCAGGTCGACCCAGAAGGAGATCGTTTCGGCGCGACTCGGGACGGAGTTCGCGAGATAATTGGAGTCCGGGTAGAATTTTGCGGTGCGCGGCAGCGTGATCTTCGTGAGCGTGGACAGGCTGATCGTCGCGTTGGAATCGACGGTCGGGTCGTAGTAGGTCGCGTTCATGTCGTTCGGGTCCGCCGTCACCAGATCCGCGTTGAAGGTGACCGCGAACTTGTCCGCCTGGACGATCAGCGGCTGCGTCGAGACGATCCCGGCCCCCGCCATGCGGAGCTCGCGGTCGACCGCGTTCTGCGCGTAACGGGCGTTCTGCAGCGCGTCGAGCCGGCCGGAAGTGGCGCTCACCGAGCGCGCTTGGAAGCGGAAGAAGGGGACCGCGAGCCCGAAGACGAGCACGAACAGAACGATCGCCATCATCAGCTCGATGAGGGTCACGCCGCGCGGGCCGGGGCGGCGCATCGGGGTAGGAGTCGGGGAGCGCATCGGGGCGTTCCTCAGAAGGCGCTGATGACGGTGGACTTCTTGACGGGCTTGTACATGGCCACGTTCGAGACGGTGACGGTCACCGTGGTGTAGTCGGTCTGCGCGGTATTCGTGCGCACCACCTGGGTGAGGCGCGTGAAGTTCGCGAAGCCGGGGATCGAGCTCTCCGTGGCGGCGTAGCTGCTGAGGCTGCTGTAGGGCGAGGACGCCTTGACGAGCTCGAGCCGGTCCAAGACGAGGTCCGACGCGGTAGAGGTGAGCGATCCATCGGTGGTGGAGTGCGAGAAGCCGGCGATGAACTTGCCCATGCCGACGAGCGCGCCGGTGAGGATCACGAGCGCGATCATGACCTCGACGAGCGTCATGGCGCGACGGCGGAGCGCCGAGCGCCGGGTTGCGCCCCGGATCGCCGGTGAGGACAGGGGTCGGGAAATCATAGATTCCCCGACTTCCAAGCGGCGCCGATGTACTTGAACCAATCGGTACGCCCGGTGGATTGCACGACGGTGATCCCGCGGTAGTCGGCGGAGATGGCCCGCCTCGACGTGAGGTACACTTCGAGATCGGTGCTGCTCGCGCCGTCGCGCCTGAAGATGATGCTGGGCAGGCCGCTCAGCGATTGGACGTTCGAGCCGATGACGGGGGTGGAGGCCGCGCCGTTCACACCGGCGGGAGGGGTGGCGAAGTGGGCGCCGTCCTCCAGCGTGAGCCAGGTCACTCGCTCACCATTGTCCACGCTCCCATTGTCGTTGTTGTCCTCGAGCACGCGTACCTTGCCCTGCGCGACGTCGAAGCTGACCACCATGTTGAATTGGCGCGTGATCGCCTCGCGCTGCGCGCTCTGCAGCGTCATCCGGACCGCGCGGGCCGCCGCATCCATCTCGAATTGGGTGAAGTTGACCCGCGGGAGCGCGATCAACGCGACGATCGACAGGAGCGTCAGCACGATGAGCATCTCGACCAGCGAGAAGCCGGCCGCTCGGTTCGGGGTGATTGTCACGCCAAGTGCCGATCTCGTTACCATCGTACTTTCCTCGCTTGGGCTGCGGTGCCACTGGTCCGGCGATCGGGCGCCGTTGCCCTGCTGGTCGCGGCGGCGGGGGTGCTGCCGCGGGGTGGTGCGTCCGTCGGAAAGCGTCTGGTCGTGCTCGGGCGACCTAACTCATGGGCATTTTCCGTGCTACTTGTTAACTAATTGCTATATATGATGTTAACCAATTACTGATGGAGTGCGAACTACGCAAAGAATGGCCTACCCGCTACATAGTTCCCTGACCCCCGACCGGCCCCGAGGCAAAGGCCCGATTCGATCGCGGCGGAACCCGCACTTCGTGACGTCCCAAGGGCTCGGATAATCTATCACGTAGCTGGCCAGATGGTGCTTTCCACTATCACGCGCCAGGCCTATATTAAGAATCCTCACAGCTACGGAATGACCCTCGGATGGGACTGATCGCGACGCTGTTACCCGCCCCGCCCCGCCTGGATCGCGTGCGTGCCGCCCTGGGCGACCGCCACGGGACCATCTCCTGCGGCTCCTGGGAGGCACTCGCCACCGCCTGCGGCCGGCGGGCCGTGACCGTGGCCATCGTCGACCTCTTCCCGGTCGTCCCGTCCACGAACCAGCGCCCCGCCTTCGAGGTGCTCCGGCGCTTCAAGCGCCGGTTCCCCTCCGTGGCGGTACTCCTCTATACCTCCGCGCCCCCGGCCCGCCCGCACGACCTGTTCGAGGCGGGACGGTTCGGGATCGATGGGCTGGTGCTCGCCGGCCGCGACGACGAGCCGCGACGGTTGCGCGCGATCGTCGATCGCGCGGAGGCCAGCGGGGCGCTCGCGCTGCTGCGCCCCGCGCTGGGCGACGTGAAGCCGAC
>JAYUMO010000199.1:0-3639 GCA_043762555.1 Gemmatimonadaceae bacterium
CTCACGTCGAGGTGCGGGGGCGCGGAAACGAGCAACTCGTATTCTTCGCCGCTCTGCGCGGCATCCAGCGGCGACACGCCGTCCATGTGGCGCACCGAGTCGAGCTCGATGACGACCCGCACTTCGCTCGCGCGCGCGAGTTGTCCGGCGTCGCCGAGCAGACCGTCCGAGAGGTCGATCGCCGCGTGCGCGCCGTGCGCCGCGAGCCAACGCGCCTCGAGGAGCCGTGGCTCCGGATGCGCGAAGCGCGCGCGTGCTTCGGGGGTGGGCTCGGTGCCCGCAGTCCATGCCTGCAGTGCCGCGAAGGGGCCGCCGAGGCGGCCGGTGAGGTAGAGCGTGTCGCCGGCGTGCGCGGCGCCGCGACGCAGCGGCTCGGCGGCGTGTCCGAGCACGGTGATCGCCAGCGAGAGCTCGGTGCCGCCGGAGAGATCGCCGCCGATCACGTGCGTCTTCGACTCGCTCACCGCTTCGCCGATCCCGTCGGCCAACTCCAGCGCGTGGGGGAGCCAGCTCTCAGGCAGCGTGAGCGCCGCGAGCACGCCCATCGGAACGGCGGCCGCCGCCGCGAGATCGCTGAGCGCCGCCGCGACCGCCCGGTAGCCGATCTCGTGCGGCGTGAGCCACTCGCGGCGGAAGTGGATGTTCTCCACGGAGACGTCGGTGGTCGCGAGCAGCCGCTCCCCGGCGGGAACGTCGAGCGCGGCGGTGTCGTCGCCGATCCCACGCGCGCGCTCCCCCCAGCGCGCGACCATCGCGCGAATGAGATCGAACTCGCGGCCGGGGCCGAGCGCGGCGCCGTTGCTCACGATGCGCTCGGCGGATCGCCGGCCGCGGGGAGCTCGGCGAGCACCGGCGCCGCCGGCGCGGGCTCGCGGAAGGCCCACACGCTGGAGATCGCGCGCTCTATTTCGTCGAGGGTGACGCCGCGCGCGGGACGGCCTGCACTCACCAGCTCGGCGGCGCGGCCATGCACCCACGCCGCGCAGGCGCCGGCCGCTGCCGCGTCGCCCCCGGGCGCGAGAAGGGTGGCGGCGATGCCCGCGAGCAGGTCGCCGCTCCCCGCGGCCGCGAGCGCCGGGGTGCCAGCGGCGCTCACCCAGCGCTCGCCTCGCTCGCCGGTGATGACGGTGGGCACCCCCTTGAGCAGCACCGCCGCGTGCACCGTGCGCGCGAGAGCGGCGCCGACGTCGAAGCGTGTCGCGAGCACATCGGCGGTGGCGGTGCCGAGGAGCCGCGCGCACTCCGCGGCATGGGGCGTGAGCAACGCCGGTCGGCCGGCGAGTAGGGCGCCGAGCCGTGCCGCATCGCCGCGGAACACATTCAGCGCGTCGGCGTCCACCACCACCGGGCCGCGCCAGGCGGTGAGCACGCGCTCCACGAGCGTGCGACTCTCCGGGCTCTCGCCGAGCCCGGGGCCGATGAGCACCACGTCCGCCCAATCGGTGACGGCGTCGCGCACATCCTCGTCGCGCGCCGGCCAGGCCGCAGCGAGTGCGTGCGGCACCGCGGCCTGCACCACGGGAATGTTCTCGCGGGCGACGACGAGACGTACCATGCCGATGCCGCTCCGCATCGCGGCGCGCGCGGCGAGCATCGCGGCGCCGGCCATTCCCGGCTGGCCGCCCACGATCGCCAGCTTCTTCCGGTCGCCCTTGTGCGCGCCCGCCGGGGTCCGCGGCACCCGCGTGCGCACCCAGGCGGCGGTCACGAGCGCCGGCGCCCCATCACTATCGCCGGCGGCGCCGAGGCCGATGTCGATCGCGGCGATCGCGCCGGTGCTGTCGCGCGCGAGGAGGAGACCGCGCTTCACGGTGCCGAAGGTGAGCGTGAGATCGGCGACGATCGCGTGCGTCGCGTCGCCCGAGTCGGCATCGAGGCCGCTCGGGAGATCGAGCGCCACGACGGTCGCGCCGCGCGCGCGCGCCGCGCGCACGGCATCGAGCGCGGCGGCGATCTCGGCGCGCGGCGCTCCCGACGCGCCGGTGCCGAGCAGGGCGTCCACGATGAGGCGTGCCTCGCCTGCGTCCGTGCTCACGGTCACGCCGGGCGTCGTGAGCGCCGCCGCGCGCGCGGCGATCGCATCGGGCGCGCGCGGATCGGCCGCAGCGATCACGCGCACGGGAATGCCGTGTCGCGCGAGTTCGCCGGCGACCACCCACCCGTCGCCGCCGTTGTTGCCGGGGCCGGCGAAGACCGCGACCGGGGTGGCGCTCGTCGCGTGGTAGCGACGCACGATCTCGCCCGCCGCCCCCGCCCCGGCGCGCGCCATCAGCGTGGCCGACGGCGTGCCGGCGGCGATCGCCGCCGCGTCGCGGGCCGCGGACTCGCGCGCCGTCGTTACCCGGACGACGATCGGGCGCTCGCTTTCATTTGGTGTGCGATTGACTGATCGCGCGTCCGAAGCTGATCTCCCCATTGTCGATGCGAATGTTGAATCCGCAGTCGGGATCGGAGCAGACCCACGCCTTGTACGTGATCGGCGCGCCGTCACGGCCGTAGTCGCTCAAGGGGAGCAGAGTACCCTTCCCGCACTTGCGGCACTCCGGGAACGGGTGTTCGTCCATCGGC
This sequence comes from Gemmatimonadaceae bacterium, assembly GCA_043762555.1. Taxonomy (GTDB): domain Bacteria; phylum Gemmatimonadota; class Gemmatimonadetes; order Gemmatimonadales; family Gemmatimonadaceae; genus DATKOH01. The sequence continues at coordinate 2,569 of JAYUMO010000199.1, forward strand.
GCATCACCTCCCGCGCCGCGCAACGCATCCAGCGGCGGGTTCTCACTCTCCCTACACGAGCGTCGCGGCGCTCCAGGGGTACTCGCGCTCGAACGCCCGGTCGAAGTCGAACAACCCGATGAACTCCTCGCGCGTGTCGGTCGGCTGGCTGATGAGCAGGCCGAGGTCCACGAGCGTGAAAACGAGCTCGCCGATGTCGCTCGTGGAGCGCACCCCCCAGTGCTCGAGCACCAGGCGGGCCGTGACCCCGAAGCGGGCGAGCGCGAGGTCGCGCACGGCCTCGCTGAGCTCGCCCCCCGAGATGTGCCGCCGATCGGTGAGCCGGGTCTGCGAGTACTCGAGCGCCGCGAGCACGAACAGGTACGCGCCTTCGCGGTAGCGCGGTTCGCGCACGCGAATGCGGTCCATGATGCCGTCGCGGAAGCAGAGCTCGGTCACGCAGCCACCTCGGGCAAAACAAGAACGGAAGCTCGACCCATCGCCAGCGGCGTCGTTGATCCGGTTTTGGCGTCGCCACTGGCGCTAAGATGACGATGGGCGCGCCGATTCACAACGCCCGGGCGCCCGTCGCCCCGGGCAAGGGCGCCGGATACAGGGGGAACGCCTGCGCCATCTCGCGCACCTCGGCGCGCACGCGGGCGAGGGTGTCGCTGTCCCCCGCCTTCGCGAGTGCGCGGTCGATGAGTGCGGCGATCCGCGTCATCTCGCCTTCGCGCATGCCGCGCGTCGTGACGGCCGGCGTCCCGAGCCGGATGCCGGAGGTGACGAAAGGCGACTGGGTCTCGCGGGGCACGGTGTTCTTGTTCACCGTGATCGCCGCCGCGTCCAGCGCCTGCTCGGCCACCTTTCCGGTGAGTCCCTTGCTGCGCAAGTCGACCAGCATGAGGTGCGTGTCGGTGCCGCCGGAGACGATGTGGAATCCGCGCTCGCCGAGCGCCGTCGCGAGCGCGCGCGCGTTCCGGATCACCTGGGCGCAGTATTCGCGGAACGCGGGGGTAAGCGCCTCGCGGAAGGCCACCGCCTTGGCGGCGATCACGTGCATGAGCGGCCCGCCCTGCAGCCCGGGGAAGA
>JAYUMO010000200.1:0-8097 GCA_043762555.1 Gemmatimonadaceae bacterium
GCGGCGGTCCGTCGCCCGATGGACGGCGCCGATCCGCTGCGCGACGGTGAGCCACGCGGTGACGGTCAACAACACAAGGATCGCACTCAACACGAATCCGTCCAGCGCGAGCCCGAAGAACGCCTGCGGCGCCGAGAGCAGCACCACGCGCTCGGGGCGTTGCAGCACGCCCACGCTCGCGTCCACGCCCAGCGCCTCCGCGCGCGCGCGCGTGTAGCTGGTGACGAAGGTGCCGATGAGTCCGAGCACGCAGATCACCACCATCCCGAGCGCCCACCCTCCCGCTCGCGAGGCCCAGAAGACGGCCAGTCCGCCGAGGACGCAGCCATCGGCCACGCGGTCGAGCGTCGAATCATAGAACGCCCCGAAGGCCGAGCTGCGACCCGTCCGCCGCGCCACCGTGCCGTCCAGCACGTCGAAGAGCGCCGTGACACCGAGCACCCAGCCGCCGGTGCGAATGTGGCCCATCGCATAGGTGGCGCCGCCCACGATCGAGCAGAGCGTGCCGAGGGTCGTGATCGTGTTCGGCGCGACGCCGCGGCGCACCAAGCCGTCCGCCACCGGCTCGATGAGACGCAGGTAGCCATCGCGCATCCAGTCCGGAAGCAAGGTCATCGCGCGACGGTTGGAGACGTGGCCCGGCGAGGAAACTTATTCGGCCACGATGCGGCGAGCAACCCGAGCGCGCGCGATCACGGATACAGGAGGAAGCGCCGCACACGGCGGCGGAAGTCGACCGTGGCCGGGAGCGTGGCGTCGATGATCTGATCGGGGTCGTCGCCGCGCCGCAGCGCCTCGCGCACGTTCACGCCGAACAGGTGCGCGAAGCCGCTCGAATCGGGCCTGAAGGAATCCGGGTGCGTCTTCCAGATCGCCCACATGAACCACGCGCCGAGGCGCGAGGTCTGCAGCGCGTTCCGGTCGGTGATCGTGATGCGCACCCCGCGCATCGTCTTCCCGGCGTACCGCTTGTCGGTGGGATTCACCGGCGTCTGCGATTCGATGGAGAACTTCACCCCCGGATGCGACCGGTCGTCGAGCATGTCGATCACCTTCTTCGCGTCCATCCACGGCGCGCCCACCCACTGGAAGGGCACGGAGGTGCCTCGTCCCACCGAGAGGTTCGCCGACTCGAGCAGCACGATCCCCGGGTAGAGCGTCGCGGCGGTCAACGACGTCATGTTAGGCGATGGGTTCACCCACGGCAATCCGGTCTTGTCGAACCAGCGCGAGCGCCGCCACCCCTGCGCCGCGATCACGTGCAGGTCCGCGTGCAGGCCGAGCGCGTCGTCGTAGAAGCGCGCGAGCTCGCCCATCGTCATCCCGTGCCGCAGCGGGATCGGGTAGAGCGCGGTGGGCTGTGCGGGGCGCTCCGCGCTCTGGCTCCCGGCGTACGCCAGGCTGCTGTCGAGCACCGGCCCTTCCACGAGCGTGCCCCCGATCGGGTTCGGGCGGTCGAGCACGAGCACCGGCAGATGGTGCTGCCCCGCCGCGCGGACGGCGTACACCATCGACGCGACGTACGTCCACGGCCGCGCCCCGATGTCCTGCAGGTCGATCACGACCGCGTCGAGCTGGTCGAGCGCGCTGTCGGGCGGCGGCAGCACGTTGCGGCCGTAGAGCGAGATCACGGGAAGCCCCGTGGCGGGGTCCTTCTCATCGGCGATCCCCGTGCGGTCCTCGGTGCCGCGAATGCCATGCTCGGGGGAGAAGAGGACGGTGAGCTGCATCCCCCGGCCCGTCGAGTCCTTGCTTGCGCGCATCAAGAGATCGGCGTCGCTCACCCCGTGCTCGTCCACACCGGTCTGATTGGTCAACAGCCCGACCCGCTTCCCGGCGAGGAGCGACAGGCTGTCGCTGATCAGCACCGAGATCCCGGGGCGAACCTTGTTCGATGGACGGGGCGCTCCGCGGTCGACGGGGATGTCCTCTTCGGACGATCCGCCGCTGGCGCAGGCGAGCGCGATGAGGGCGGCGAGGGTGGCGAAGGCGGCGCGGGAGTGCGGTCGGGTCATGGGGATCGGCTGGAGTGAGGTGGTAGTATACACTGAAGAGCCGGTCTCGGTCTCAGCCTCGGGCTCGGCGGGGCGTAGGAGCGAGCGGTCCCGACTCTCGATTGTCTCCCTGCGGACTATGGACTATGGACTACGGACTGATTGACTGCCCTTTGCGGCCTCGGCCACCCCGCCCTACCCCTGGCCCCTGGGGGCGAAAGTAGGGCCCCAAAATCGCGAATCTTGAACGGGGGCTGGAGCGTCGTTATACTACGGGGGAGCAGGAGAGTAGTCACCTTCTTGGTGTGAGGGAGCTCATGAGCACCACTCAGCAACCCACTATCACGGTCACCATCACGCCGGGCGCCGGCGTCGAGGTGAAGAAGTTCATGGAGCAGGAGGGCGTCACGTCCGAGCAAGGCGGGCTTCGCGTGAGCGTGCAGCCGGGCGGGTGCAGCGGCTTCAAGTACGGCCTGCTCATCGAAGAGCGCTCGGCCGAGGACGACGTCGTGGTCGATCAGGAAGGGGTCAAGGTCTTCGTGGATCCCTTCTCGGCGCAGTATCTGAACGGCGTCACGATCGATTACGTCACGTCGATGCAGGGCTCGGGCTTCACGTTCTCGAACCCGAACTCCACCGGCGGCTGCGGCTGCGGCAGCTCCTTCACGGCATAAGGTTGCGCGGAGCCGAAGCGCGCGAGGCCCGCGACCGCACCGTCGGTCGCGGGCCTCTTTTTTTTCGCATCCGGGGAGCGCGATGAACGCGGCGAGTCGCTTCGGATGGATCGACGCGGCGGTGCTCGTCGCCTACCTCGCGGGGGTCACGCTGCTCGGCCTGCGGCTAGGCCGGCGCCAGAGGGACGCCACCGACTATTTCGTCGCCGGGCGCCGCATCCCCTGGTGGGCGGTGATGTTCTCGGTGGTGGCCACCGAGACGAGCGCGCTCACCTTCATCTCGATCCCGGGGCTCGCGTACCTGGGGGATCTGGGATTCCTGCAGATCGCCGCGGGCTACATCCTGGGGCGCATCGTGGTGGCGCGGACATTGTTGCCGCGCTACTACGAGGGCGAATTGGTGACGGCGTACGCGCTGCTCGAGACGCGCTTCGGCGCCGGCACGCGACGCTTCACGTCGATCGTGTTCATGGTCACGCGCGCGCTCGCGGACTCGGTGCGCGTGTTCGCGACGGCGATCCCGGTGGCGCTCATCGTGGGTTCGGCGCTCGGGCCCGCGCTCGCGCGCGTGGGCTTCAGCGGCGAACGCGCACCGATGGTGTCGGCGATCCTCGTGCTCGGCGCGCTCACCGTGGTGTACACCTACCGCGGCGGGATGCGCGCCGTGGTCTGGACGGAGCTGGTGCAGGCCGGCGTCTACATCGTGGGGGGCGTCAGTGCAATCGTGCTCCTCGGACGGATCGCGCCGGATGGATGGCACGGGATCCTGGCCGACGCGTCGGGCGCGGGCAAGCTCCGCGTCATCGATCTGTACACGGGCTTCGATCGGCCGCAGACGCTCTTCGCGGGACTCCTGGGAGGCGCCTTCCTCGCGATGGCCTCCCACGGCGCGGACCAGCTCATCGTGCAGCGACTGCTCTCGGCGCGGTCGCTCCGCGAGGCGCAGCGGGCGATCATCGGGAGCGGGATCGCGGTGTTCGTGCAATTCACGCTCTTCCTCATGATCGGCGTCGGGCTCTGGGCCGTGATGCGCGGGCGAAGCTTCGCGTCGCCGGATGCGGTCTTCCCTACCTTCATCGTGGAGCGAATGCCGCCGGGGCTGCTCGGGCTGGTGGTGGCGGCGATCGTCGCGGCGACGATGAGCACGCACTCGGGCGCGATCAACTCGCTCGCGGCGGCCACGACGCACGACATCTATCTCCCGCTCACCAGGCGCAGCGCCGGCGATCCGGGCGCGCTGCGCGCGGGGAAGCTTTTTGCGTTGGCGTGGGGCACGGCGCTCACGCTCGGGGCCCTTCTCTTCCGCGCGCAGGGGACGCCGGCGGTGGTCGTCGCATTGGGGATCGCGTCGTTCACCTATGGCGGGCTGCTCGGTGGCTTCTTTCTGGGTATCTTGTGGGCGCGCGCGGATCAACGCGATGCGATCATCGGCATGAGCGCGGGGATCGCGGCGATGGCGGTGATCGTCTTCGCACAACGGATCTCCGAAAAGGTCCCGGCGCTGGCGACGGCGCTCGGCCCCGCGGCGCGGATCGCGTGGCCCTGGTACGTGCTCATCGGGACCTCGATCACGCTCGCGACGGGCGTGCTCGCTTCACTGACGCATGCGGCGCCGGCACGCGCGCCTGGAGACGGATGACCTCGATCGTCGTGGGGGTGGACGCGGGCGGTTCGCATACGCGCGCGCAGGTCGCGGATGACGGCGGAGCGCCGCTCGGCGCCGCCGAAGGCATTGCGGGGGCGATGCGCCCCGCGGGATCGGATCGCGCCGCCGACGCGATCGTGGACGTCGTGCGCGACGCGCTCATCGCGGCGGAGATGGGGCACGTCATGCCGCGCGTGCTCTGCGTCGGCGCCGCCGGCGTCGGTCGCGACACCGACCGGCTCATGCTCTGGGAGGCGCTCAGCGCGCGGGAGATCGCGGACGAGGTCGTGGTGCACACCGACGCCGAGACCGCGTTCGACGACGCGTTCGGCGACGGTGCGGGCATCCTGCTGCTCGCGGGCACCGGGTCGATCGCCCATGGGCGCGGCCCCACCGGCGTGACCGCGCGATGCGGCGGCTGGGGTCCGACCTGCGGCGACGAGGGGAGCGGCACGTGGATCGGCCGGCGCGCGCTCTCCGTGGTGACCGCCTCCGCCGATGGACGTGAGCCGGCGACGGCGCTGCTCGGCGCGATCCTCACTGCGGTGGAAGTGAACGAGGTGGAGCAGCTGGTGGCGTGGGCGGCGCAGGCGACGCCGGTCCAGGTCGCGCAGCTCGCGCCCGTCGTGGCGCGCGTTGCCGATGCCGGCGATGCGCGCGCCGAAGCGTTGGCGACACTCGCGGCGGAGGAGCTCGTGCTCCACGTGCGCACGCTCGCGCGGTCCCTGTTCGGGGACGAGCGCGCCGGCTGCCCGGTGGCGTTCGCCGGCGGGCTGATCGGGCCCGGACGGCCGCTCCGGCGGCGGCTCGAGCGCCGCCTCAAGAGCGCGGTGCCGGGCCGGCAGCTGCACGCCGCCGAGGTCATCGCGGTGCGCGGCGCCGTCCGCGCGGCGCTGCGGCACCTGGGCGTGCGGAGCTAGCCCGAACTCAGCGTCATCCCTTCCCCTCGGCGGCCAGCTCCTGCGCGAGCGCCGGGGTGATGTGCTCGAACTCGCCCTCCCAGCGCGCCATCACGACCGTCGCGAGGCAATTGCCCACGAGGTTGATCGACGTCCGCGCCATGTCCATCACGGCGTCCACGCCGAGGATCACGGCCACACCTTGTAGCGGGAGCCCGAAGCTCGCGAGCGCGCCGGAGAGGATCACGAGCGAGGCGCGCGGCACGGCGGCGACGCCCTTCGACGTCAACATCAAGGTGAGCATCATGAGCAGTTGCTGACTGAGCGGCATGTCGATCCCCGCCGCCTGCGCGACGAAGACGCTCGCCACGGCCAAATAGAGCGTGCTGCCGTCGAGATTGAACGAGTAGCCGGTGGGCATCACGAAGGCGACGATCCGGCGCGGGACGCCGAACGCCTCCATCACTTCCATCGCGCGCGGGAGCGCGGCCTCGGAGCTGGCGGTGGAGAAGGCGATGAGCGCCGGCTCCTTCACTGCGCTGATGAAGCGCTTGAGGGGCACCTTGAAGCTGAGCGCCACCGGCACGAGCACCAGGAAAACGAACACCGCGAGCGCGCCGTAGAGCGTGAGCACGAGCATTCCGAGGTTCTTGAGCACGCCGATGCCGCTCTTGCCCACCGTGACCGCGATCGCCGCGCCGATGCCGATCGGCGCGAAGGCCATCACGAGGCCGGTGAACTTGAACATCACCTCGGAGAGCGACTCGCAGAACTGGACCATCCGTTTCTTCCCGTCACCCTGCACCTTCGCGAGGGCGACGCCGAAGATCACCGCGAAGAAGACGACTTGCAGCACCTCGTTGTTCGCCGCCGCCTCGGCGAAGCTCTGCGGCACGATGTGCTCGAGCACGCTGGAGAGCGTCACCTGCCGGCCGGCGAGCTCCTGCCCCTGCGCGGCCGACGCGCCGGCGATGTCGACGCCGGCGCCCGGCTTCACGTAGTTGACCGCGAGCAGGCCGACCGCCAGCGCCAGCGTGGTCACGATCTCGAAGTAGATGATCGACCGGAGGGCGAGCCGCCCCACCCGCTTCATGTCGTCGCCGTGGCCGGCGATCCCCACCACAAGGGTGCTGAAGATGAGCGGGACGATCAGCAGCTTGATCATCCGCAGGAACACGGTGGAGAGCGGCTTCAGCGCCGACGCGGTGAACGCCCCCGGCGCGGCGCCGGCGTCGGGGTAGAGCCAGCCGAGCGCGATACCCAGGACCATCGAGACGATGATCCACTGGGTGAGGGAGAGGCGTTTCACGGGGACCAGACGGCGGGTCTCGGCACTCGGCGCTCGGCGCTCGGCACTACGGGGAGGCGCGGCCGGCGCCGCGGAGCTTGGAGTGGGAGAAGCCATACAACACATACAGCGCCAATCCGATCACGAGCCAGATCCCGAAGCGGATCCAGGTCAAGCGCGGGAGTCCTTGCATCACGTAGAGGCAAGCGGCGGCGCCGAGCACGGCCACCAACCATACGCCGATCACGCCGCCGGGCACGCGGAAGGGGCGAGGTCGCTCGGGCTCGGTGTATCTCAGCACTAGCACGCCGACACACACGAGCACGAACGCGAACAGCGTGCCGATGTTGGTGAGATCATAGGTCTCGCCGGCATCGCCGATCAGGGCCCACGCAGCGACGAAGAGGCCGGTGAGGATCGTCGTGATGTAGGGCGTGCGGTACTTGCCGTGCACCTTGGCGGCGAAAGGCGGGAGCAGACCGTCGCGCGCCATCGCGAAGAAGATGCGCGGTTGGCCGTATTGGAAGACGAGCAGCACGGCGGTCATCGAAAAGACCGCACCGAAGGCCACTACCTTGCTGACGTTGCTCAGACCGGCGAGCTGGAGCGCCCGCGAAAGGGGGTCGGCCACGGCGAGCTGGCCGTACGGGACCATCCCCGTCAACACCGCGCCGACGATCACGTAGATGATCGTGCAGATCGCGAGGCCGCCGAGGATCCCGATCGGGAGGTTCCGCTGCGGGTTCTTCGTCTCCTCCGCGGCGGTCGAGATCGCATCGAAGCCGATGTACGCGAAGAACACGATGGCGGCGCCCTGATGGATGCCGCGCCAGCCATTGGGAGCGAACGGATGATAGTTCGCGGGATTGATGTGCATCACGCCCACACCGATGAACAGCGCGAGTACAAGCAGTTTCACCGCGACCATGATGTTGTTGGCGCGCGAACTCTCGCGGACGCCAAGTACCAGCAGCCACGTGATGAGCATCACGATCGCCGCAGCGGGAAGATTTACGAGGATCGGGAAGCCGAACGGGTGCGGCGCCGACTGGAGCAATCCGTGCACCGCCGGATCGGGGCTCAGAAGTGCCGTCCGGTAGCCAGTGGAAAGCCAATCAGGGAGCTGGATCACTCCCGCGGTGAGCGTCTTGAAGTAATCCCCCCACGAAATCGCGACGGCCACGTTGCCCACCGCGTACTCCAGGATCAGGTCCCAGCCGATGATCCAGGCGATGATCTCGCCCAGCGTGGCGTACGAGTAGGCGTACGCGCTCCCGGCCTGCGGGATCATCGCCGCCAACTCCGCATAACAGAGCGCGGCGAGCGCGCAGACCACGCCGAGGAGCAGGAAGGAGAAGACGAGCGCCGGCCCCGCGCCCTGCCGGATGACGTGGCCCGCGGCGTCGGTCTGACCGGCCGCCGCCGTCCCGATGGCGCCGAAGATCCCGGCGCCGATCACCGCACCGATCGCGAGCATGATGAGATCGAGCGCGCCGAACTCGCGCTTGAGCCCGTTCGGATTCTCGGCGTCCGAGAGCATCGCCGCGATCGGCTTGCGCGAGAACAATCGAGTGACGAGAGAGCTCATGCGGCTCCG
>JAYUMO010000201.1:0-4397 GCA_043762555.1 Gemmatimonadaceae bacterium
TGCCGCCGGCGCGCTCGATGAGCGCGTGCGCGGCCGCGCGATCGACGCCGCACACCTCCATCGCGATCCGTTCGCCGCGGTCCACGAGTTTGGCGCTCATCGCGCGAAGATCCACCATCAGGTTGCCATAGGTCTTGCCGAGGCGCACGAGCGCCCCGGTGGAGATCATGTTGAGCACCATCTTGGTCGCCGTACCCGCTTTCAACCGCGTGGAGCCGGTGACCGCCTCGGGGCCGGTGAGCGGCACGATCGCCACCGTCACGGCGCGCGCGAGGTCCTCCGGCAGCGGCGAGCAGGCGACGATCACCGTCTTCGCGCCGAGCGCCATCGCGCGCTCGAGCGCGCCGCGCACGAAGGGGGTGGTGCCGGACGCGGCGATGCCGACCACGAGATCGCGCGGACTCACCCCGCGCTCGACGATCGCGGCGGCGCCATCCTTGCCGGCGTCCTCCGCCCCCTCCTGCGATCGCGTGAGTGCGATCAGGCCGCCGGCGATGATCCCCTGCACCATCTCAGGGTCGGTGCTAAAGGTAGGCGGACACTCGCTCGCGTCGAGCACGCCGAGGCGGCCGGACGTCCCCGCGCCCACGTAGAAGAGCCGGCCCCCGACCCGGAAGGCGGACTCGGCCAGCTCGATCACCTTCGCGATCGCTTCGCGCTGTGCGGCGACGGCCGCGGCCACCGTGCGATCCTCGGCGCTCATCAAGTCCACGATCTCGAGCGGCGAGGCGAGATCGATGCCGGCGGTGCGCGGGTTGCGGCGCTCGGTGAGCCGGGGATCGTCGGGCGGCGAGGACAAGGCGGCGGGAGTGGAAGGGCGGATCGCGCGTCTCGTGGCGACGCCACGGGCCTCGGGCTAACTTACCGGCCGTCGCGCAGTCGTCGCAAGAGAATAGAAGAAGGACTCGGGAGACGCGCCATGGCATGCTCGCGGATCGCCGCGGCCGCGATCGCGGCCGGTTCGCTCGCGCTCGCGATCCCCCTCGCGGGGCAGGCAAGAACGCCGCGCGGCACTGCCGGCGAGCCGGTGGTGGCGCCGCACGCGATGGTCGCGAGCAACAGCGCCCTCGCGACCGCGGCCGGCGTCGAGATCCTGCGCGCCGGCGGCAACGCCGTGGATGCCGCCGTGGCGGTGGGCTTCGCGCTCGCGGTGACGTATCCCGAGGCGGGCAATCTCGGCGGGGGCGGCTTCATGCTCCTCCGCCTCGCCGACGGCCGCACGGCGGCGCTCGACTACCGCGAGATGGCGCCGCGCGCTGCGACGCGCGAGATGTTCATGGACACGGTGAGCCGCGCGACAAGAGCGAGCCAGATCGGCGCGCGTGCCGCGGGCGTGCCGGGCTCGGTGGCCGGGCTCACCACCGCGCACGCGGAATTCGGACGACTCCCGCTCTCGCGCGTGATGGCGCCGGCGATCCGGCTCGCCGAGCAGGGCTTCCTCGTGGACACGGCGTTCATCAACGCGGTGTCGGGATCGTCCGAGCTCATCGAACGCTTCGCCGGCGCGAAGCTCCTGCTCCCGAACGGCCAGCCGCTGCGCGTGGGGCAAAAGCTGGTCCAGCCCGCGCTCGCGCGCACCCTCCGCGCGATCGCGGCGCGCGGCAAGCGCGGCTTCTACGAGGGCGATGTCGCGAAAGCGATCGCCGACGAACAGCGCAAAGACGGCGGACTGATCACCCTCGCCGATCTCAAGGACTATCACCCGGCGTGGCGCGAGGTCCTGGTGGGCACTTACCGCGGCTGGACGATATTCTCGATGCCGCCGTCGTCGTCCGGCGGTGTGACGACGATCGAGACCCTCAACATCCTCGAGACGTTCACACCGCTTCCGCCGGCGCGCGGCGCGATGCAGACGCACCTCCTGGCTGAGGCGTTGCGGCGGGCTTTCATCGACCGCAACGCACTTCTCGGCGACCCCGATTTTTCGCCCCTCCCGATGCGCCAGCTCACCAGCAAACAGTACGCCCGCTCACTCGCCGCGGCCATCTCCCCCGACGCCGCGACCTCCACCGCGGATGCCGAGCGCCGAGTGCCGAGTGCCGAGACCCGCAGTAACGAGCCCAGCCATACCACGCACTACTCGGTGGTCGACGCCAAAGGCAACGCCGTCGCCACCACCACGACACTGAATGATGAATACGGCTCTGGGGCGTACGTGGAAGCCGCGGGCATTTTCCTGAACGATGAGATGGACGACTTCACCGTGCGCCCCGGCGAGCCCAACGGCTACGGATTGGTGCAGGGGGAGCGGAACGCGATCGCGCCGGCGAAGCGGATGCTCAGCGCGATGGCGCCGACGATCGTGACCGATTCCGCCGGGCGCGTCGCGTACGTGCTCGGCGCGCGCGGCGGACCGCGCATCATCACGAGCGTGATTCAGGTGCTGCTGGGGGTGCTCGACTACGGGCTCCCGCTCGTGGACGCCGTGAACGCGCCGCGCATCCACGAGCAGGCGCGGCCCGACACGCTCCGGTACGAGGAGGGCGCGCTTAGCGCGCCGGTGCTCGACTCCCTCGCGGCGATGGGCTACGTGACCAGTGCCGCCCCCTTCCAACCGGGCGGATATATTGGGCGCGTGGTCGCGATCGGCCGCGTGAAGAACGGCTGGGTGGGCGTCGTCGACCGCCGGTCGAACGGCAGCGCCGCGGGATACTGATGTTTCGCCGTCGCGCTCAGATGCGCGAACGAATGAACTCCGGCGTCAGTCTTTGCAGGTAACTGGCGATGACGGTGAAGTAGTTCGTTACGAGAAGAACACCGATCGCGACGAGGATCACGCCGCCAATGCGGTTCACCCAGAGCATCACGCCCTTGTAGCGCGCGAAGAGCTCGACGAATCGCTCCACCGCGAACGCCGCCGCGAGGAAGGGCACCGCGAGGCCCATCGAGTACGCGAAGAGCAAGCCGAGTCCCTTCTGCAGGTTCGCCTCGCTCGACGTGTAGATGAGGATCGAGCCGAGGATCGGCCCGATGCACGGCGTCCACCCCGCACCGAAGGCCATCCCCACCAGCACGGTGCCCAGGTAGCCCACCGGCTTGTTCGCGAGATGCACGCGCCGCTCGCGGCTGAAGAGCGCGAGGTCGAACGCGCCGAGCAGGTAGAGCCCGAACAAGATGATGAGTGCGCCGCCGACGCGTGCGGTCCATTCGCGCGCCGCGAAGATCACGCGCCCGAGCGCGCTCGCCGACGCGCCGAGGGCGAGGAAGATCAGCGTGAAGCCGACGATGAAGAGCAGCGAATGGATGACCGCCGCGCGGCGCGCACCCTTCACCTCGTCCAGCGTCATCCCGGTGATGAAGGTGACGTAGCTCGGAATGAGCGGCAGTACGCAGGGGGAGAGGAAGCTGAGCAGCCCGGCGCCGAAGGCGACGAACACGCCCAAGGACGACGCGCCGGTCATGCGCGCGCCTCGCGCGACGACGGCGCCGCCGGGCGGCCGGCCCGGCAGCCTTCGCACACCCCGTAGATCACGAGCCGGTGGCGCAGCCGCGCGTAGCCCTTGGATTCCGCGATCAGCGTGGTCATCCGCTCCAGTCGCTCGTCCTGGAACTCCACCACCCGGCCGCACACCGTGCAGAGCACGTGCTCGTGCTGCGGCATGTCGCGCGCGCTCTCGAAGCGCCGGAAGCCCTCGCCGAAGTCGCGCTCCACCACGAGCCCGCTCCGCACGAGCACCTCGAGCGTGCGATACACCGTCGCCGTGCCGATCGCCACGCCGTCGCGCTCGAGCGCTTGCTCCACTTCCTCGGCGCTGAAATGGCGGTCGCGGAGGAGCAGCACCTCGGCCACCGCTACGCGCTGCGGCGTGACCGGCAGGTTGTGCGCGCGCAGATACGCGCGGAACTCCTCGATCAGCGGGCGCCGGTCCACGTCTCGTCGAGCAGCGCGGAGTGCAGCGTGTCGCCGATCAGACGCTCGGGCTCCGATTCCTCCCCGGCGCGGCGGAGCACGCCGCGCACCACGTCGTCCACGGTCCCCTCGGGGGCGTCCGCCTCTTCGGTCACCGACATCTCCCATTTCCCCCGGTCCACTCCCTTCAGCGTGAGGCGGTAGTGCGCGCGATAGATCGTGAAGCGAGGGGGCGCGTCGGCGGCGACCTCGAGGGCGGCTGTGATCACCGCGACGCCGCTCTCGACGCCGCTCTGCCGGAGCGGCGCGAAAAGCCGGATGTCCTCGATCCGGCGGCCGGGCAGACGCTCGGCGATCGCGCGCACGAAGCGCTCCCGCGCGTCGCTGCTCATCGCGCGGCCTTCTTCTTGACTTTCGGCTTCGGCTTGTGCTTGTCCCGCTTCGCGCTCTTCGGCGCGGTCTTTTTGGCCTTGGCTTGCGCCTTCATCTTGGCGCGCTCCGCCGAGGCGCTCGCCGCCGCGGCGCGCGCCTCCAATTCGCGCTCCAC
>JAYUMO010000202.1:0-6272 GCA_043762555.1 Gemmatimonadaceae bacterium
CGCGCGGATCGGCGCTGCGGCAGACCTCGCAGTGACAGCCGATCTGCGGCACGCCGTAGCTCGTCCCCGTGCCGAGGAACGTCAGCTTCACAGCACTTCAACCTTCAGGAGGTTCGTGGACCCCGGGACGTCGAAGGGGACGCCGGCGGTGACGAGCACGCGGTCGCCTACGCGCGCGATGCCGGTGCGGGCGACCACTTCCCGCGCGCGGGCGAACATCGCGTCGTAGTTCTCGGCGTGCGGCACGAGCTCCGATTGCACGCCCCAGACGAGCGCCAGCTGGCGATAGGTGCGTTCGAGATCGGTCACCGCGAGGATCGGCACATCGGGACGGTGTGACGCCACCACGCGCGCGCTCGATCCGCCCTTGGTGAAGACGATGACCAGCGGCGCCTGGAGCGAGCGGGCCGCCGCGGCCGTCGCGGCGGCGATGGCATCCTCGGTGCGCGCCGGCGCGTCGCCGGGTACTTCGCGCTGCCGCCGGTCGTGGCGCGCCCCCGGATGCTTCTCGATCTCCTGGATGATGCGCGTCATCGCCTCGACCGCGAGCCGTGGATAGGCCCCCGCCGCGGTCTCGGCGCTCAACATCACCGCGTCCGTCCCATCCAGGATCGCGTTCGCGACGTCGCTCGCCTCGGCGCGCGTCGGGCGCGGATTGGTGACCATCGACTCGAGCATCTGGGTGGCCGTGATCACCGGCCGGCCCAGGCCGTTCGCGACGGCGATGATCCGCTTCTGCGCGATCGGCACTTCCTCGAAGGGGAGCTCCACGCCGAGATCGCCGCGCGCCACCATCACCGCATCCGCGCAATCCACGATGGCGTGGATGTCGGCGAGCGCCGTGTCCTTCTCGATCTTGGCCACGAGCAGAAGCCCTTTCGGCACCAGCGCGCGGAGCGCGCGGATGTCATCCGCCTTGCGGACGAAGCTCAGCGCGAGGTAATCGAGGTCCTGCGCCACGGCGAAGACGATGTCCGCGCGGTCCTTGTCGGTGAGCGAGGGCGCGCTCACGACGATCCCCGGCAGATTGAGCCCCTTGTGCTCGCGGAGCGTGCCGCCGTGCACCACGCGCGCGTGCACCGCGGGAGCGCGGATCGCCGTCACCTGGAGCTCGAGCAGCCCATCGTCCATGAGCACGCGGCTGCCCACGCGCACGTCGCGCGCCAGGCCGTCGTACGTGATCGGGATCTCGGCCCGCGTGCCGCGCCCTTCCGGCACGAGCACCACATCCTGGCCGTCCTCGAGCAGCAGCGGCGCGGCCAGGTCGCCCACGCGGATGCGCGGCCCCTGCAGATCGCCGAGGATCGCCACCGGACGGCCGAGCTCGCGCGCCGTGCGCCGCACCGTCGCGATCAGGTCGGCGTGCTCCTCGTGCGAGCCGTGGGAGAAATTGATCCGCGCCACGTTGAGCCCCGCCTCCATCAGCGCCCGGAGGACTTCGGGCGATGACGACGCGGGGCCGAGGGTGCAGACGATCTTGGTACGGGAGCGGGCGGGCGGCGAACCGCCGGGATCGGGGCGCTGGGTCACGAAGCGGACGGTTCGGATGGGTGTCGCGAGATGTACGCTGCGGCGCGGGTGCGGGCAAGCGAGGCGTGCGCATCACGCCCAGGCGCACCAATGTCACGCGCCGGAACGGCGGCCCTCGTGTAGGTCCCGCCGTGGCTTAACATTCGCCCCGCCGGGTCGTCTGACGAGGTGGGAAGGACAGATCCGCATCCGTTCACTTTCTTTTCACCACCGCCAGGAGTCTTATGAACCGCCGGATCCTCTCTTACAGCCTCGGTGCCGCGGCCGTCGCGTTCGGTCTGGGCGCGTGCTCGAGCGATTCGACCATGGCGCCGGGTGGCGTCACCAGCGCCGAGATCGCCGCCACCAACCGTCAGGACGCCGGCGAAGGCGCCGCGATGACGGTGGCCGAGCTCGGTGCGAACGACGCCTTCATCGGCGCCAACGCGAACATCGTCGGGGGCGGGAGCGTCGGCGCCGCGACGGCCGGTGCCACCGTGAATTGCACCGGCCCGGACAACATGGGCTGGTATACGTGTGCCGCGGTCACGGAGGGCGGCCTCACCGTGGTCCGAATGATCCGCTTCTGGGAAGGGACGAGCTACGGTCTCGCGTGGAATCCCGGGGTCACCAGCGCCGTGGACCACTCGTGGACGGTGAGCGGCACGGTGAATTCGGTGGCGCGCCCCGGAAAGGTCTGGACGATCGATGACGCCGCCGCCGCAACGATGAGCGTGCTCCCCAACGCCCAGGCGGTGAATCCGCAGCACAGCTGGAGCGGCACGGCCAACCGTCACCAGAGCTCCAGCTACACGCTCAACGGCGTGGAGCGGATCTTCGACCACACGGCGCACGATGTCGTGGCCGCGGTGCTCTTCCAGATGCCGCGCGACCTGAATCCGTACCCTCTGTCGGGCACGATCACTCGGAACACCACCACGATGTTCACCGCGGGCAGCTACTCGCGGACCGTCATGCGCAGCTTCGTCGTGACCTTCAACGGCACGCACATCGCACAGCTCATGGACGGCGCGCTGACGTGCGATCTGGATCTCGACACGGGCATGGTCTCGAACTGTCACTAGCCCGCGCGGTCGGCGGGGAACCCGACGGGCCGTGGCGCCGCAGAGCGCGCCCCGGCCCGTGGCGCATCCGGCCACGGCGCGCTAGCGCGCGGCGAGCGCGCGCCCCAACCGGCGCGTCTTCTCTTCGAGCCGCGCGATCAGCGAGTCGAAGCTCTTGGCGAAGCTCGCGAGTCCCTCCACGAGCAGCTGATCGGTGACCGCGCGCATCGAGATGCCGAGCGACTGGAGCGCCGCGACACGCGCGCGCTCCTCATCGACGTGGAGCCCCACGGTCTCGCGCACCACGCCGTGGTCGCGGAAGGCGACGAGCGTCGCCGGCGGCATCGTATTCACGGTGTCGCCGCCGATCAACTCCTCCACGTACATCACGTCGCGATAGGCCGGGTTCTTGGTGCTCGTGCTCGCCCAGAGCGGGCGCTGCACGCGCGCGCCCCGCCGCGCGAGCGCGTCCCACCGCGCACCCGCGAAGCGTTCCCGGAAGAGCGCGTACGCCATCTTCGCGTTCGCCACCGCCGCGCGGCCGAGCAGCGCGTCGATGCGCGCGGCGACCTCGGCGGTCGCGCCCGCGCGATGCGCCGCCAGGCGCTTGTCCACCTCGCTGTCCACGCGGCTGACGAAGAAGCTCGCGACGCTCGCCACGCGGTCGATCGGCCGTCCCGCCCGCGCGCGATCCTCGAGGCCGGCCTGATAGGCTTCGATCACCGCGGCATACGCGTCGAGCGAGAAGAGGAGCGTGATGTTGACGTTGATCCCGTCGGCGATCAGCGCGCGTGCCGCGCGCGCGCCGGCGGGGGTGCCCGGCACCTTGATCATCACGTTGGGCCGGCCGACCGTCTCCCGGAGCCGCTTCGCCTCGGCGACCGTGGCCGCCTCATCGTGCGCGGCGCCCGGCGAGACCTCGATCGACACCATCCCGTCGGCGCCCTGCGTCCGCTCGTACACGGCGTGGAAGCGGTCGCACGCGTCGCGCACGTCGGTGGTCTCCACGAGCTCGAAGAGCTCCCACGCCGAGGTGCCCGGCGGCGCGGCCGAGAGCTGGGCGTCGTAGGACGCACCCTCCGCCAGCGCCTTCTCGAAGATCGTGGGGTTCGACGTCATCCCCGTGAGCGCGTCATCGCGGATGCGCTGCTCGAGCTCGCCGCTGTGGAGCATCGCGCGGTCGATGTAGTCGAGCCAGATCGACTGGCCGGCGGCGTGCAACTGGTGCAGCGGATTCGCAGCCATGGGCGCGGGTGTGGGTGGTGAGGCCTACGAAAGATAGCCCCGCCGCGCGCCGCGTGCGACGCGCTACGCGCCCGGCGGGTGCAGCGTCATCCAGGCATCCACCGGCGCGGATTCCAGGTAGGGCTCAACATCGTCGCAGCGGAGCCACGCGTGCGCCTCGAAGCCGCCCGCCGGCGCGCGGCGCACGCCGATCACCACCTCGGCGTTCCGGCCCGCGCGGCGCAGCAGCGCCGCGAGCACCACCGCGCGCCGGAGGCAACTGTGATGCCAGGGACGGGGGGCGCGGCGGAGCACGCGGTCCACGCCCGAGGCCAGCTGCTCGGGCGTCGGTGACGGGCCGCGTCGCGCCGGCACCCGGCGCAGCCAGCCGAGCAGCCGTGCGCCGGCGACGAATTCGAGGGCGACGGGCAAGAGAGCGCAGGCGAGGACGATCTCCGCCTTGTCGCGCCGCGTCACGCGCTCACGCCACCGAGGCGATCGGCGCGGCGCGCGCCTTGCGACGGGCCTTCTGCTTGTACATCGCGTGATCCGCCTGCTCGATGGCGATGATCATCTCCTCGGCGCCGCGGTACGGCGCGCCGCCAAGGCTCGCGAGGAGGGGCAGCAGCTCCTCGAGCCCCGCCATCTCGAGCGGCATCGCCGTGGCCAACGCTCCGCCCAGCCGGAATTCCGCGTCCACCACCGTCGCGCCCGGAAGCACCACGAGGAACTCATCGCCGCCCCAGCGATAGACACGGTCCGACGGCCGCACCGTGGAGCGGAGGATGTTGACGAGATACCGCAGCAGCGCATCGCCCGCCGCATGCCCCTGCGTGTCGTTCGTCAGCTTGAGATTGTCGACGTCCAGCATGACGACGGCGCCGAACGCCGCCTTCGCCGACTCGAGGCCGACCCCTTCGCCGAAGGCGCGGCGGTTGAGCGCGCCGGTGAGCGGGTCGAGCAACGCGTCGCTGCGGAGCCGGTCGTGCGCCACCTCGAGCTCGGCGTGCGCATCGTCCACTTCGCGCTTCGCGTCCTCCATCAGCATGACCACCATGCCGAAGCCGAGCAGCACCTGGACGAGCATGTCCACGTACGAATTGTGCCGCACCAGCTGGATGAGCGGGTTGCCCGCCCCACCGTGCACGAGCATCAGCCCGAAGGCGCCGGCGTACAATGCCCACACGGCACCGGCGAGCACGAAGATGCTGCCCGTGATCTCGCTGCCGAGACTGCGGCGCGACGGCGGTAGCCGCAGCAAGGTGTACGCGCAGTAGGTGAACGCGACCACCGCCACCGGCGCCTGCCAGACGACGATCGCCGAGAGGGTCTGCCCGAAGAGCACGGAGAGGATCGCGTACGCGACCGCCGCCGTGAACGTGATCGCGAAATAGCGGCGCGCGCGAAGCCCCGTGGCGTACATCACCGTGCCGGCCACCAGGCATTCGAGATAGAGCAGCTTGAGCAGCTGGTAGCCGATGTAGATCAACTGGATCTGAAGCAGGTCATCGCGCGACGCGGCCGCGTCGAAGTTCGGCATCACGCGGTAGCGGAAGAAGAGCATCAGGATCGCGAGCGTCACGAACAGCCACGCCCACGCCCACATCCCGAAGTACGCCTTGCGAGACATGTTGCGGCGCAAGAGGAAGAAGAGCACCACGAGGAGCACCGAGCCCACCAGCTGCACGATGACCCCCATGTACGCGATCAACGTCTGGACCTGCTCCGCGCTCAACATGGGCTACCGAGAGTGACAGGGATTCCCTGAGTCGGGCCGCCGTATCTCATGTGCAAAAGACGAGTAAGCGCGCATCGCTGGCACGCCCGCACGGGCGCCCGCGCTCACATGTCGTACGCCGGCGCCTTCGCTTCGGCCGAGACGACGAACCAGATCCACATGCCGCTCGGCCCGTGCCCCGGCACGCCGCACACCAGGATGTACCTTCCCGCCGGCGCCGTCTTGAAATCCAGGTCGTCGGTCTGAGCGGTGAAGAGTCCGCCGGTGACATCCCGGGTGTAGGCGGCGCCGAATGCGGCCGTCTGCGGGATCGCCGGCAGCGGCTGCTGATTGGCGATCACGATCGCGGAATGCGGGATCGCGTCGAGATTGACGAAATGCATCCGCGCCTTCCACCCCAGCGGGATGGTGATCGTGGCGCCGCCGCCTGACTTCCCATTGAAGTTCATGCCGCCGTTGTTGCTGCCGAGCGCCGCGCTCAGGTTCACGTGCACCGTCTGCGTGGACGGGAAGTACCACATGAACTTGTTGACGGCGGTGGAATCGCTCGCCGGAGGGGCCGGCACCGCATGGTGTCGCGCCGATGGGCCGAGGCCCGCCCACGCGGCTCCGAGAACAGCCGAGATCGCGGCCGCGGCCAGCCAGGCCGGATGATGGCTGCGCACCATGCACGAACTCCACGACAGAGGGCTATTTCTTGACGGGGCGAGTGACCGCGGGAAGATATTGGGGCCGCC
>JAYUMO010000203.1:0-3546 GCA_043762555.1 Gemmatimonadaceae bacterium
AGCTCGAAGGCGATCGCCGACATCCGCGCCGACCTCGCCGACGCGGCCGCGGTGGCGGTGACCGACGACCCCGAACAGATGCTCGCGATGCCGAGCTCCTTCCGCTCGGAGCTCCGCCACGGATGGAATCCGCGGGCGCCCAAGCGGCACCGGGCGCACCACAGCGCGCATTCGAGCGCCGCGACCGCGAAGGCCGCCAAGCGAGCGCCCGCGAAGAAGCCTGCCTCCACGATCGCGCCGGCGAAATCGAAGTCCAAGTCCGACGCGACCACCGGCCAATGACCGCGCCCGGCGGCATCCCCTCGCCCGCGGCCGAGCCCGCGGCGGTGACCGAGGATCAAGTGCGCCTCGCGCTGCGGCGCGTGAAGGACCCCGAGCTCAATCTGAACATCATCGACCTCGGCCTCGTCTACGCGATCGGTGTCGCCGGCGGTGACGTGACGATCGACATGTCGCTCACTTCCCCGGGCTGCCCCTCCGGCCCCGAGATCATGACCGGCGCCGAGGAAGCCGCGCGCGCCGTGGAGGGCGTGACGAACGTGACAGTGAATCTGATCTGGGATCCGATGTGGACGCCGGAGAAGATCGAGCCGAGGATCCGGGCGTACCTAGGCTTCTAGCCCTTCACGGCGCGCAGCGCCGCGTCCCCCAGCACGTGAGCCTGCCACTTCCGCACGTCTTGGACGGCCGCCAATTCAACGAGGGTGGTCGGCTTCGCGCGCGCGATCGCCTCCAGCCGGTCGCGTGATGCCAGGACCCCGGGATCGAGGTCGAGTTTCACCCCCGCCGCCTCGCGGACGGCGCGGAGTTTGTTCACGCGCTCATCGAAATCGGGGTCCTTGTCCCAGCGCGCGGCACGCGGGTACTTGGGCAGCGCGTCCTCCGGCAGCGCCTTGCCGCGCGCCATGGCGTCGATCAGCTCCCGTCCCCGCCGCTCGACGATGCCGCGCGGCATCCCCTTGATCGCGGAGAGCTCCGCCACCGCCGGCGGTTGCACGCGGGCCAGCTCGAGGAGCACCTCGTTCCCCATCACGCGGAAGGTGGCCCGATCGAGCTCCTTCGCCACCGCCGTGCGCCAGGCGAAGACCTCGCCGAGCACCGCGAGCTCACGCCGCGAAAGATCACGCGCGCCCTTCAGGCGCATGAAGGCGAGGGAGGGATCCTCGGGCTCCCAGCGCGTGCCCTCGAGCCGCGCGAACTCCTCCGCGGCCCACTCCCATCGCCCCGCGCGCTCGAGCTCGGCGCGCATCTTGTCGCGGAGGTCGAGCAGGAAGGCCGTGTCGAGCGCGGCGTAGTCGAGCATCCCGCGCGACAGCGGACGGAGCGACCAATCGGCGCGCTGGTGCTTCTTGTCGAGCGTCACCCCGAAGTAGCGCTCGAGCAGCGCCGCCAGCCCGAAGGCGCGGATGCCGAGGAGCTGGGCCGCCACGCGCGTGTCGAAGATGTTCGTGACGTGCCACCCGTAGTCCTGGTGGAGCAGGCGGAGGTCGTAATCCGCGTCGTGCAGCACCACCTCCACGTCCCGCGACTCCAGCAGCTCGCCCATCCGTGGGGGCGCGCCGATCGCGAGCGGGTCGAGCACCGCCGTCACGCCGGGGGTGCTCACCTGCAGGAGATAGATCCGGTCGACGAAGCGGTGGAAGCTCGCCCCTTCCGTGTCGAGTGCGATCGCGCCGCGCATCGGGGTCGACGCGAAGAACTTCGCCGCCGCATCCGGCGTGTCGATGTAGAGCGGTTTGAGCGTCGCGGCGCGTTGCGGCAATGCCATCCTGGGAAAGAAGCGCTGCGCCAAAGCTCTCACCGGGACCGTCGGCGCGGAAGCTTCCGGACTCGACCGCCGCGCTGCATCATCGTGATCGAGCATCTGCGCCCCGACCCGCACCTGAGACCGTCCATGAGCTCTCCCGTGTACCGTTCCTCGCAGCCGATCCATCCGCGCACCGACGGGTGGACCAACGCCGCGATCCTGCGGACGTCGCTGCTCATTACGCTCGTGCTCACGGTATTGAGCGTGCTCTGGCACGCCAGCGACATCGTTCTGCTCGTCTTCCTCGGCGTGCTCTTCGGGCTCGCGGTGTCCGCGGGTGCCACCCGGCTGGTGCGCTGGCACGTGCCGCGCGCGCTCGGCGCGGCGGTGATCGTCCTCAGCTTCACCGCCGCGCTCTTCGGGATCGCGGGCTACGTCGGCCCCACGCTCGTCGAACAGACGGCGACGATCCGGCAGCAGCTTCCCGACGCGCTCCGGCGCGCCGAGGGCTGGCTCAACGCGCGCACCAACGGGGTGGCGAGCACCGTGCTGGCCGATCAAACGGCCGCCGAGGCGGGGGACAGCACGTCCACCGCGAGCCCGGGGCGCTCGAAGCACCTGGACATCGCGCAGCAGCTCAGCGACGGGATCAAGATCGCGACGCGCGTGATGTTCAGCTTCCTGTCGGCGTCGGTGTCGGTGGTGGCCGGCATCGGGCTCATGTTCGTGCTGGCGCTCTACGTGGGCGCGGAGGCGGACCTCTATCGGCGCGGCATCCTCTCGCTCGTGCCGCCCGCGTCGCGGCCCCGCGTGGGCGAGGTGATGAACGCCACCGCCGACATGCTGCGCAAGTGGCTCGAAACGCAATTCATCGCCATGCTCGTGATCGGTGCCGCGAGTTACGCGGCCTTCAGGATCATCGGGGTTCAGGCGGCGTTCGCGCTGGCGCTGATCGCGGGCGTGCTCGAGTTCATTCCGACCCTCGGGCCGATCATCAGCGGTGCGATCGCGGTCGCGATGGCCTTCCTCGATTCGCCGACCAAGGCGCTCTGGGTGCTCGGCGCCGCGATCTTCATTCAGCAGATCGAGAATAACGTGCTCATCCCGCTGTTGATGAAGGGCGGGCTCGAGCTGCCGCCGGCGCTGACCCTCGTGACCCAGGGATTGATGGCTATCCTCTTCGGATTCTCGGGGATGCTCGTGGCCGTTCCGTTACTCGCGGCGGTGATCGTGCCGATCCGGATGCTCTACGTGGAAGACCACCTCGGCGGCGGGGTGCCGGCGGAGGCACCCAAGCCGGCGCCCGCCCCCGCCCCGCCATCCGGATAGTGCCGGCGAACGCGCCGCTCGCGCACGACGACGCGGGCGCGGGGACGCCGCTGCTGCTCCTGCACGGATTCCCGCACGATCGCGCGCTCTGGGCGCCGCAGCGCCCTGCCCTCGCGGCGCGAGCGCGGGTGATCGCGCCCGATCTGCGCGGCTTCGGCGCGAGCGCCGCGCTGGGGTCTCCGCCGGTGACGATGGATGGTCATGCGGATGACGTCGCCGCCCTGCTCGACGCGTTGAGCATCGAGCGCGCCATCGTCGGCGGGCTCTCGATGGGCGGCTACATCGCCTTCGCCCTCTGGCGGCGCCATCGCGCGCGCGTGGCCGGTCTCGTGCTCGCCGATACGCGCGCCGGCGCGGATTCGGATGAGGGAAAGGCCAAGCGCCGCGAGATGATCGTCGCCGCGCGCGCGGGGGGCGCCGCGGCGGTGGCCGACGCGATGATGCCGGGAATGATCGGCAAGACCACGCGC
>JAYUMO010000204.1:0-2976 GCA_043762555.1 Gemmatimonadaceae bacterium
CGAGCTGCGCGAGGCGATGGCGGCGGCCGGCGACGAGTACAAGGTGAGCTTCAATGACATCGTGCTCACCGCGACGGCGAAAACACTCGCGCAGCACCCCGAAGTGAACGCGCACTGGCTGGGCGACCGGATCCGCCGCTTCCATCGCGTGCACCTCGGCATGGCGGTCGCGATCCCCGACGGCCTGATCACCCCAGTGATCTTCGACGCCGACCGCAAACGCCTTCGCGACATCGCGCGCGAATCTCGCGAGCTCGCCCTGCGCGCCCGCGAGCGGAAGCTCACCCCCGAGGAGTACACCGGCTCGACTTTCTCTGTGTCGAACCTCGGGATGTTCGGCATCGACCAGTTCACCGCGATCATCAACCCCCCTGAGACCGGGATCCTCGCGATCGGCGCGGTTGCCGACGTTCCCGCGGTGGTGAACGGCGCCCTCTCCGTGAAGAAGCACTTGCGCGTGACGATGAGTTGCGACCACCGTGTGATCGACGGCGCGACGGGTGCTCTCTTCCTGCAAACCCTGCGCCGCCTCCTCGAGAACCCGCTCATGTTGGTGTACTAGCGCGCGCCGTCCATGTCGAGCCAGTAGGGCGAACGCTCGATCGCGTTCGCGCGAGCGGAACCCGGGCACGCTCGCCCTTTCACTCGCCACCCGCTACTGTCTACGCCTTCTATCGTCCCAGCCTCCTGACACCCCCCACACCCTGTCAGCCACTCTCTATGCCAACGTTCGATGTGATCTTCGTCGGTGGAGGCCCGGCAGGGTACGTCGGCGCCATCCGCTGCGCGCAACTCGGGATGACCGTAGCGGTGGTCGAGCGCGAGGGGCTCGGCGGCACCTGCGTGCTCTGGGGCTGCATCCCGGCCAAGGCGCTCCTCGAGAGCGCGGCGATGGCGAATCGCGTGCGTCACGCCAAGGAGTTCGGTGTGAACGTGGGCGACGTCACCACCGACTACGCCGTGGCCATGAGACGATCGCGTGCCGTCAGTCTGCAGAATTCCAAGGGGGTCGAGTTCCTCTTCAAGAAGAACAAGATCACGTGGATCAAGGGTTCGGCGTCGCTCGCGGCCAAGAACGCCGTCCAAGTGAAGACGGCGGAGGGGGCGACCGAACGGCTCGACGCCACGAAGGCGATCGTCATCGCCACCGGCTCGCGGGTGAAAGGGCTGCCGCAGATCGGGCTGGAGCTGAACAAGACGACGGTGCTCTCCAGCGACGAAGCCCTCATCATCGAGAAAGCGCCATCGACGATGGCCGTGATCGGCGCCGGCGCGGTGGGCTGCGAATTCGCCGATGTCTTCGCGTCCTTCGGCACGCAGGTGACGCTCATCGAGGTGCTGCCGGCCGTGCTCCCCCTCGAGGACGTCGAGGTGAGCGCCGAGCTCGCGAAGAGCTTCCGCAAGCGGAAGATCGACATCATCACGGGCGCGCGGATCTCGGCCGCCAAGATCGGCAAGGATTCCGTCACACTCGTGCTCGACGCGCCTGAGAGGAAGGAGTTGGTGTTCGAGAAGGTACTCGTCGCCGCGGGGCGCGCGCCGAATGTGGAGGAGCTCGGCCTCAAGGAGGCCGGTGTCCAGCTTAATGAGCGCGGCTTCATCAAGGTGAACGAGCGGCTCGAGACGACCGCCAAGGGGATCTACGCCATCGGCGACGTCGTCGGGCCGCCGATGCTCGCGCACAAGGGATCGCGCGAGGGGATGGTGGCGGCCGAGCTGATCGGCGGCCGCAAACCACACCTGGTGAACTATGGGAACATCCCCTCCGCGACGTACTGCCACCCTGAGGTGGCATCGATCGGCCTCACCGAGCAGCAGTGCAAGGAGAAGGGGCTCAACTACAAGGTGGGGCGATTCCCCTTCTCGGCCAACGGCCGCGCGCGCACGTCGGGGGAAACCGAGGGCTTCGTGAAGATCATTCGCGACACCAAGTACGGCGAGATCCTCGGCGCGCACATCATCGGCGCGCACGCTACGGAGCTGCTCCACGAGATCGCGGTGGCGCGGGAGAACGAGTTCACGGTGGAGGAGGTCGAACTCGCGGTGCATGCGCATCCCACACTCGCGGAGGCTGTTGCTGAGGCGTGTTTGGATTCCTCGGGGAGGATGATCCATGCGTAACGGCGGGTCTCGGCACTCGGCACTCGGCACTCGGCAACTGCCATGAACCAACTGCTCGTGGTGGAGCTCGGCACCTTGCCGTACGGAGAAGCGCTGGAGCTCCAACGCGCGGTGGCGAGGGCACGGATCCGGGGTGATGTGGCCGAGGACGTGTTGCTGCTCGTGGAGCATCCGCCGGTCGTCACGTTGGGACGGACGGCGAAGAGTGCGAATCTCATCGCGCCCCAAGAATTGCTCGCGGCGCGGGGGGTGGAGGTCTTCGAGGTGGAGCGCGGGGGGGACATCACCTTTCATGGGCCGGGGCAGCTCGTGGGGTATCCGATCATCGATCTGAAGCGGCACAAGCAGGACCTGCACTGGTATCTGCGGCAGGTGGAGGAGGGGCTAATCGTCGCGCTGAGTGCGCTCGGGATCGTGGCAGAGCGCTATCTCGGGAAAACCGGCGTCTGGACGCGCGGGCGGAAGATCGCGTCGATCGGCGTGCACGCGCGGGACTGGGTCACCTGGCACGGCTTCGCGCTCAACGTGAACACCGATCTCTCCTGGTTCGACCTAATCGTGCCCTGCGGGATCCAGGACGTCACCATGACTTCGGTGGCGCGGGAGCTGGGCGTGGCGCGCACCGATGAGGTCCGCGTGCGTGTCGAGACCGCGCGCGCCTTCGGCACGGTGTTCGGCCTCATGCCGCGTGCGAGCCGGCGCGAGGAGCTCGCGCTCCAGGAACCGGCGCCGCACGCCTAGGGTACCATCCGCGCCCGCCGCGGGTGTATTCCGACCCCGCGGCTGTCCGAAAGATCTTCACCTGACACTCCTGGAGAATCGTCGATGAGAATTGCCCCGTGCGCTGGGCTGACC
>JAYUMO010000205.1:0-1782 GCA_043762555.1 Gemmatimonadaceae bacterium
GCGCCATCTCGGCGGCGTTCGTGCTCTCCGCCTGCAACCCGGCTCCCTCCTCCAGTCCGGCGGCAGGCGCCGGCGGCATGGACCGCACCGTGCTCCCGATCCAGGGTCCGGTGAATCCGGCGATCACCGAGCTCGACGCGCGCAACGTGAAAGCGCCGCCGTTCTTCGAGGTGAAGGCGCCCAAGGGCGCGCCGAACGTCGTGATCGTGCTCATCGACGACATGGGTTTCGGCCAGCCGAGCGCGTTCGGCGGCGGGATCCCGATGCCGACGCTGGACAGCCTTGCCGCGAGCGGGCTCCGCTACAACCAGTTCCACTCCACGGCGCTCTGCTCCCCTACGCGGATGGCGATCCTCACCGGGCGGAACCACCACTCCGTGAACACCGGCGCGATCATGGAACTGGCGACGGGATTCGAAGGGAACACGGGCGTCCGGCCGCTCAGCAAGACCGCGCTCGCGGAGATCCTCCGCCAGAACGGTTACAGCACCGCCGCCTTCGGCAAGTATCACGAGACGCCGCCGTGGGAGGTGAGCGTCTCCGGCGCCTACGACCGGTGGCCCACGCATTCCGGCTTCGACAAGTTCTACGGCTTCATCGGCGGCGAAGCCAACCAGTGGTCACCGCTGCTCTACGATGGCACGGCGATGATCGAGCCGCCGCACACACCGGGCTACCACCTCACCGTGGACCTCACCGATCACGCGATCGGCTGGATGCGGGCGCAGCACACGATGACGCCCGACAAGCCCTTCTTCGTCTACTTCGCCACCGGCGCCACCCACGCACCGCACCACGTGCCGAAGGAGTGGATCGCGAAGTTCAAGGGAAAGTTCGACGGCGGGTGGGACAAATACCGCGAGCAGACGCTCGCGCGCCAGATCAAGCTCGGTGTCGTGCCACCCGGCACGAAGCTGGCGCCTAAGCCGAAGGCGATCAAGGACTGGAACAAGCTCACCCCCGGCGAGAAGAAGCTGTTCGCGCGTCAGATGGAAGTGTTCGCCGCATTCGCCGCGCACACCGATCACGAAGTAGGTCGCCTCCTCGGCGCACTGCGTGAGATCGGGGTCGCCAACAACACGCTCGTCTTCTACGAGACGGGGGACAACGGCGCGAGCGCCGAAGGCAGCATGAACGGAATGTTCAACGAGATGACGTACTTCAACATGGTCCCGGAGTCGGTGGCCGATCAGCTCAAGAAAATGGCTCAGCTGGGCGGTCCGTCCACCTTCCCGCACTACTCCGCCGGCTGGGCGGTGGCGGGCGACGCCCCATTCGAGTGGACGAAACAGGTGGCCGGGAGCTTCGGCGGCACGCAGAACGGGATCGTCGTCTCCTGGCCCGCGCGCGTGAAGGCGAAGGGCGAAGTGCGCTCCCAGTTTCACCATGTGATCGATATCGCGCCCACAGTCCTCGAGGCGACATCGATCCCAGATCCGCGGATGGTGAACGGCGTCGCGCAGAGTCCGATGGAAGGCGTGAGCATGATGTACACGTTCGACAGCGCGCGGGCACCCGGTCGCCACGAGACGCAGTATTTCGAGATGTTCGGCAATCGCGGCATCTATCACGACGGCTGGATGGCCGGCACCCTGCACCGCGCGCCGTGGGAGTACGTCCCCCGCCAGCCGCTCGACAAGGACAAGTGGGAGTTGTACCACGTGGCCGAGGATTTCAGTCTCGCCACCGACGTGGCGGACAAGTATCCCGAGCGTCTGAAGCAGATGCAGGCGCTGTTCATGTCGGAGGCCGCCAAGTACCACGTGCTGCCGATCGACGACC
>JAYUMO010000206.1:0-3285 GCA_043762555.1 Gemmatimonadaceae bacterium
GCCACGGTGCTTGGTGTCGTCGAATCGCTCGCGAAATCGGATCGCGACCTCATCCCCGACGTCATCCCGACGGTGAACGCGCTCGCCGAGCGCGTGGGATCGGTGGCGCAGCTGCTGCACCACCTCGACGCGGATGTGTCGCCGGGGCAGCTCACCGATCTCGACGCGCGGATCGCCGTGGTGAAGGCCGAGCCCGAGAGCACCACCGATCATGAGCGCCGGCTCTCGCTGCTCGAGCGACAACGCGCGTCGCTCGCCGAGCTCGCCACGCGCCGCGCGCGGCTCAGCGGCCAGCTCGAGAGCGCGGGGATCGCGCTGCAGAACCTGAAGTACGATCTGCTCAAGCTCCGCTCCTCCGGCGTGCAGTCCGCGCTCGGCGATGTCACGAGCGCCACGATCGAAGCGCGCGCGCTGTCGAAGGAGATCGGCCACGTGCTCGAAGCCGCGGACGAGATCCGACGGATCTGACGCCCGCTCCGTGGAGAGACCGCGCATGATCCGCCGCGTCGCGACCGGCTCGGCCGTTCTTTTCGCGCTCACTTTGACCTGCCTCGCCCCGGCCGCCGCGCCCGCGGCCGCGCAGGCCCGCGCGGGCGCGAAGAAAGAGGTCCCCGCGCCCGCCGCCGCGCTCGGCTTCGAGCCCGGCGCCGATCGCAAGCTCCCGACCTGGACGCAAGTGGTGGACTATTTCACCCGGCTCAACGCCGCGAGCCCGCGCATCCGCGTGCGCACGCTCGGCAAGACGACGCTCGGTCGCCCCTTCATCGCCGCGTTCATCGGCGACTCGGCCACGCTGGCGCAGCTCCCGCGCTGGCGCGAGATCCAGCGGCGCCTCGCCGACGCGCGCTCACGCCGCCCCGGCGAGCGCGATTCGCTGGTGATGAACGGCAAGTTGGTGGTGCTCGTGACGTCGAGCATCCACTCGGACGAGGTGGGCGGCATCGTGACGCCGCTGGTGCTCGCGCACCGCCTCGTGACCGCCGAGGACGCCGATGCGCGGGCGATCCGCGCGAACGCCATCGTGATCCTCGTCCCGTCGCTCAATCCCGACGGGGTGGACATCGTCGGCGACTGGTACCGCGCCACGCTCGGCACGAAGTCCGAGGGCACGTCGCCCCCGGTGCTCTATCACTTCTATGCCGGGCACGACAACAACCGCGATTGGTACGCCTTCACGCAGGTGGAGACGCAGCTCACGGTGGACTCGCTGCACAACGTGTGGCACCCCGAGATCGTGAACGACATCCACCAACAGGAGCAGGACGGGGCGCGGATCTTCATCCCGCCCTATCTCGACCCCTTCGAGCCCAACATCGATCCGATCCTCCTCGCGGGGCTCGACCAGCTTGGCCTCGCGATCACCTGGCGGCTCACCGCCGAGGGGAAGACGGGGATCGCGAACTTCGCCACGTACGACGCGTGGACGCCGGCGCGCGCGTACTCGCACTATCACGGCGGCGTGCGCCTGCTCACCGAGACGGCGTCGGCGCGCCTCGCGACGCCGGTGGACATCTCCTTCGACTCGCTGAAGCCGCAGCGTGGGTTCGATCCACGCGTGGCGTCGTGGAATTTCCTCGCGCCCTGGCCCGGCGGCCGGTGGACGCTGGGCGACATCGTCGACTATCAGACGAGCGCGACCTGGGCGCTGCTCTCATCCGCGGCGCGCGCGCGGGGCGCGTGGGTGGAGAGCTTCGCGCGCGTCGCCGAACGCGCGGTGCAGGGGAAGGGCGCGGCGGGGCGCGAGCGCTGGCCGGCGGCATTCCTCATCCCGATGCAGCAGCCCGATCAGGCGCCGCTGCGCACGCTGCTCCGCATCCTCCAGCGCGCGCAGGTGGAAGTGCGCCGCGCGACCGCGCCCTTCGTCGCGAATCGCGTCCGCTACTCCGCGGGGTCGTACGTGGTGCTCACCGACCAGCCGTACGGCGCGTTCGCGAAAGCGATGCTCGAGAGCCAGCGCTACCCCGATCTCCGCGAGTACCCCGGCGGCCCGCCCCGCGCGCCCTACGACGTGACCGCGCACACGCTGCCCTTGCTCATGGGCGTTGGGGTGGCCGCCGTCGATTCCTTCCCGGTGCCGCTCAGCGATCCGATCGCGCCGGTGGCCGAGCCCAAGCTCGAGGTGCCGGGACTGAGCGGAACCACGTCGCGCCGCATCGCGGTGTACCGCAGCTACGCGGCGGCGATCGATGAGGGTTGGACGCGGTGGCTCCTCGTTGCGTACCGGATCCCCTTCACGTCGGTCGTGAACCGCGATGTGCGCGCGGGCGATCTGCGGGCGCGCTTCGATGTGATCATCCTCCCCGACCAGGCGCCGCGGGAGCTCCGCGATGGCGCGGTGGACGAGGTCTATCCCGACTCGCTCACCGGCGGACTCGGCGACGCCGGCACGGCCGCGCTCAAACAGTTCGTGACGCAGGGCGGCACGCTCGTCGCCTTCAACGATGCCGGCCGCTGGGCGATCGACGCACTCGCGCTCCCGGTGCGCGATGTGCTCAAGGGCACGGGATCGCGGGACTTCTACGGACCCGGCTCACTGTTGCGCGTGGAGCTCGATCGCGAGCATCCGCTCACGCGCACAATGACCGCGCACCCGGTGGCGTGGTTCGAGCACGGCCCCGCCTTCGACGTCACCGACACGGCGCGCGTCGCGGTCGTCGCGCGCTACCCCGCCGACCAGGACCCGCTCCTCTCGGGTTGGCTGCTCGGCGGCGACAAACTGCGAGGGAAAGCCGCGCTGGTGGACGTGCGCGATGGCACCGGCCACGTGATCCTCTTCGGCTTCCGCCCCCAATACCGCGGCCAGAGCATGGCGATGTACCCACTGTTGTGGATGGCGCTTCTCGGCTGGTGAACGATTCGGGCGCAGGTAGCTGACCGCCGCCACCTGCGCCCGATGCCTTCCGTCCTGCCGAGTGCCGAGTGCCGAGCGCCCGCTCTTAGAAGTTCGCCGCCGGCCTCAACACATCCGCCGAGCCCGGCACGATCGCCGCCGCGCCCGCCGCCTTCAACGCGTCGTTCACCTTCGGCAGATCGGTCGCCAGCGCGCTCTTGAGCTCGGCGATCTGCTTCGCGACCTGCGGCGCGAACATGTTGAACACGTCCACCATTTGATCGGTGGGACGCGCCGGCATCGAGCCCGCGATCGCGCCCAGGAAGCTGACACGCTCCAGGAGGCCGGGCGCGTAGACGAGACCGTCCTCGTCCGAGCGCGTATTCACTTCGTACAGCGTGGTCTCCACCGCCGTGATCCGCGCGCGGAAGGGCTTCGCCACCGCATCCACCTTC
>JAYUMO010000207.1:0-2352 GCA_043762555.1 Gemmatimonadaceae bacterium
GCAACCGGCGGCGCGGCAACCGGCGGCGCGGCAACCGGCGGCGCGGCAACCGGCGGCGCGGCAACCGGCGGCGCGGCGAGCTTCGGCGCGACCGGTAGCGCCGCCGCCGTCGGCGCGGCACGAGGCTCGATCAGCGGCGCGAGCTCGAGCGCGGTCTCGACCTTCTCGATCACCACCTCCGGCGTCCGCTCCACATCCAGCGTCTCCGCGCTCACGCGCGTCTCGCCCGAGGCCCGCGGGCCGTCGAGCTTCAGGAACTCGCCCGAGGTCTCCCCCATCGCCGCCGTCTCCACCGAGACGCGCCGCAATTCGAGCGACGCGCGCGCGGCGACCACCGTCGGGTGCTCGGCGCCCATCGATCCTTCACGGATCCCGAGCGCGCGCCGGCGCAGCTCCATCTCCTCGTCGTGCTTCCCGCGCGCACCGCAGATCTCGCCGAGCGTCTCGAGCGCCGTCGCGATCGCGGGATCCCCGGGCACGTGGATCTGCTCGCGGATCGCGAGCGCGCGGCGGGCGAGCTGCTCGCCGGCGTCGTACTCCCCCTCGGCGAAGCGCACTTTCGCGAGACTCGTGAGGATCGCCGCGACCTCTGGATGGCTCGCGCCGAGTCCCTCCTGCTTGATCGTCAGGAGCCGCAGCAGGAGCGGCGTGGCCGCCTTGAAATCGTTCCGGCGGAAATAGAGGCGCGCGAGATTGTTGAGCGTCACCGCCACGTCGGGGTGCGTCTCGCCGAGCGCCTGCTCGCTGATCGTGAGCGCGCGCCGGAAGAGCGGCTCCGCCTGCTCGAGCTCGCCGCGCGCGTAATGCAGCGCGGCGAGGTTGTTGAGATTCTGGACGAGCCCGAAGTGCTCCCCGCCGAGCACCGTCTCGCGGATCGCGAGCGCGCGCCGGAAGAGCGCCTCCGCCTGCGGCAGGTCCTTCTGCTTGTACTTGAGCTGGCCGAGGTTGCTGAGGCTCGAGGCCAGACGCACGTTCTCGTCACCGAGCGCCGAAGCTTCCCGGATGGCGGCAACGAACGCCTGTTCAGCGTTGGCGTAATCGCCTTGGCTGAAGTAGCGCCGGCCAGCCTCGTTGTGGGCTTCCCAGCGCGCCTCGATGGTATCGGTCATGCGGAGTCCTCCACTACTACAGAGGACGCGGCGCGGCGCCGACTGTAACCCCCGCTAGATCGGATTTCGGGGGCCACCAGGCGCTCTCGATCGAATGCCGCCGCCCCGTCGCGATCCCTCGCAGAACGCGGGCGAAAACGATGTGGATCCACTCCAGCGCGGCGACCACGCACCCCACGCTGATCCACGCGACCCAGGCCTCGGTGCGGTCGATCCCGGTCCCGTTCGGCCGAGTGAGCCAGAGGATGAACACGACGAAGGCGACGACGAGCGCCCCGACCACGCCCCACGCGCCGAGCGCGGCCAGCCTCGCGAACCTGGGCATCGTTCCTCCTGCGTACGCGCCCGCTCCCTACGGGCGGTACGACACCGAGAGATAGAAGCGCGTCTCGTATTTCCACGCGCCGCTCAAGGAGTAACCGACGCCACCGAGGACGCGAACGCCCGGGATCCGCGCGAACCAAATGCCATCGGTCGCGGCCCCGGCCTCGAGCCCCACCACCCGTTCCCAGCTGTCCAGCGACGTCGCCGTGCTCCCGGTCCAGTAATACGGCCTGACCCCGAGAATCGGAAGGGCGACCGCAACGGTCGCCATCTGTTGGCCGACGCCCACCCCCGCCGGCAACGCGGGCATCACCACCCGCTGACCGTACACCTCGCCCTCGACGAAGGGCGGCGCACTCCCGCCGAGCGAGAACTGCTCGAATGAGGCGGCCGCGTTGTCCATCCGCCCATAGCTGCCGCCCATCTCGAGCCCGAGCCGGTCGTCTCCCGCCGACAGCGTGAGGGCGGCGATGCCGCGCGTCCACCCCTCCCCCAGCGTGCTCCCGGCGGCGCCGCTCACCGTGAGCTCGGCACTCGTGCGCACTGTCTTCACCGAATGGACGACGAGGCCGCGATACTCGGCGTACGCGAAGGCGCGTGTGCCGGAGGCCGAGTCTCCGCGGAAGGAGGCCACGGACGCACCGAGCGTGAACGTGTGGTCGCTCGTCACGAGCGATCGCCGGCTCACCGCGGCGATGACGACGCCCGCGGTCGTGGCGTCGAGTGTTGCCGGCGCGGCGGATCCCCACTGCCGTGACGGATCATCTTCGCTGTAGAAGAGCTCGCCGCGCAGCTGTACCGGCGCGCCGCGCCACGCCGCGCCGAGCGAACCGCCCCGCCACGTGCCCGGCGTCCCGATGAGTCCCTGCGCGATCCAGGTGAGCTTCCCCACCGGATCGAGGCCGCTTATCATCACGCC
>JAYUMO010000208.1:0-2331 GCA_043762555.1 Gemmatimonadaceae bacterium
AAGGATGTGGGGATCGCGGCCGCCGTCGCGCGCGAGCAGCGCGTGCCCTCGCCGCTGCTGCATCTCACGAGCGAGCTCTTCCGCGCCGCGCACAACGCGTTGGGCGAAGAGGCCGACCACGTGGAAGCCGTGCGCCTGCTGGAACAATGGGCGCAAGTGGAGATCGCATGAACAGGACGGCCGTCGCGACCCCGACGAGCACCCGCGCGCACGTCGCCGCGCCGAACGAGATCCGCGCCCACTTCCCGGCGCTCGAGCGCCGCGCCGGCGCGTTGCCAGTGGCTTACTTCGATGGCCCCGGCGGCACCCAAGTGCCCCGCGCGGTGGCCGACGCGATGCAGGACTATCTGTACCACCACAACGCGAACACGCACTGGGAGTATCCGTCGAGCGTCGAGACCGACGCGATGATCACCGCCGCGCGCGCCGCGCTCGCCGATCTCCTGAATGCGTCACCGAATGAGATCGCCTTCGGGCAGAACATGACGACGCTCACCTTCCACCTCGCGCGCGCCATTGGCCGCGGCCTCGGGGCGGGGGACGAGATCGTGGTCACGGAGCTCGATCATCACGCGAACGTCGCCCCCTGGCGCGCGCTCGAGCGCGAGCGCGGCGTCACCGTCCGCACCGTGCGCTTGAACGCCGACAGCGGCCAGCTCGACTGGACGGACCTCGAGCGCCACCTCAACGCGCGCACCAAGGTGCTCGCGATCGGCGCGGCCTCCAACGCCCTCGGCACGATCACCGACGTCGCGCGCGCCGGCGCGCTCGCCCGCGCCGCGGCACCGGGCGCGCTCGTCTTCGTGGACGCGGTGCACCTCGCGCCGCACCACCTCGTGGACGTGCGGGCCATGGCCTGCGACTACCTCGCCTGCTCCGCCTACAAATTCTACGGCCCGCACGTGGGCGTGCTCTACGGGCAGCGCGACCGGCTCGCCGCGCTCGACGTGCCGAAGGTCGAGCCGGCTCCCGATACCGCGCCGGAGCGCTTTGAGACCGGTACCCAGAACCACGAAGGGATCGCCGGCGCCGCCGCCGCCGTCGATTTCCTGGCGAGCCTCGCCGCCGACGCCGGGGCGCACCGCCGCGACCGGCTCACCGCCGCCTTCGCCGAGCTGCACGTCCGCGGCGACGCGATGCTCCGGCGGATCTGGGACGGGCTCGGCGCGATCCGGGGCGTGCGGCGCTACGGGCCGCCGCCCGATCAGCCGCGCACGCCCACCCTCACCTTCACCGTCGCCGGCGTGAGCACGGGCGAGGTCGCGCGCGCGCTCGCGGCACGCGGCGTCTTCGCGTCGAACGGCGATTTCTACGCGGCCACCGTGGTCGAGCGGCTCGGTCAAGCCGAGGACGGCCTCGTGCGCGCCGGCTGCGCTTGCTACACGACGATGGCGGAAGTGGAGCGGCTCCTCGAAGGCGTCGAGGCGGCCGCGCGCCGGCGCCGGTGATGCGCGCGGCCCGCGCCGCGCTCGCGCTCGCTCTCCTTCTCCCGGCCGCCGCCCCCGCCCAGCAGCGGGACAGCGCGCGCGCCGACAGCGCGCGGGCGGACTCGACGCGCGTCCAGCGACTCCCGGCCGCCATCGTCACCGGCACGCGGCTAGGCGATGTGGACGAACGGCTCCCCGCGCAGGTGGACAAGATCGACCTCCACGACGTCGCGCCCGGTCCCGCCGAAGCGGCCGCCGCGCTCGCGCGTCTCCCCGGCGTGAGCGCGTTCGACGATCAGGGGACGCCCGCGCAGCCGACCCTCGAGGTGCGCGGCTTCAACGTCTCGCCGGTGGTGGGCGTGCCGCAGGGAGTGTCCGTCTTCCTCGACGGCGTACGCGTGAACGAAGCCGACGCGCAGGAAGTGAATTTCGATCTCCTGCCGATGGATGCGGTGGCGCGCGTGCAGCTCGTGCGCGGACCGGCCACGCTCTACGGGAAGAACACCCTGGCCGGCGCGCTGGTGCTGTTCACGCAGCGCGGCGAGACGGTGCCCGTGCTGAGCGGCGAACTGAGCGCCGGCTCCTTCGGCGCGTACGGCGCCACCATCAGCGCGGGGGGCGCGCGCAACGGCTTCGATGCGTTCCTCACGGCCAACGCCTTCGACGAAAGCGGCTGGCGCGACGACGCCGGCACCCGCGAACGGTCGATCTTCCTGAACCTCGGCCGCAAGCGGGACTCCACCGATCTCGCCTTCACCCTGCTCTACGCCCACGACCGCATCCTGCAGGCGGGCTCCCTCCCCGAAAGTTTGGCCGCCGTGAATCCGCGATCGAACTTTACCGGCGGCGATTTCTTCGAGCCCCAGCTCTGGCACCTCGCGCTGCGCGGCGAGCGTCCGCTCGG
>JAYUMO010000209.1:0-5008 GCA_043762555.1 Gemmatimonadaceae bacterium
ACAGCGCGGATCTACGCGGATCGCTCCCTGTGTGGCCGGAGCGCATCGCGCCGCTTCAAGGGTCGGCAAATTTTGTGAACGACAACGCCCGGCCCCTCATTAACCTCGCGCGATCTCGTTCCCAAAGTATTGCCGTGTGGCCCCGTTCCGACGCGCTCTCAGCCTGCTCGGAGCGATCCGCGTAGATCAGCGCTGTTGATCCGCGAAGATCCGCGGCAACGCGCCGTTGGTCGGTCGCGCGGGCACTGGCCCGTACTCGGGGGAGTCTTCATGTTTGACTCCCAATGCCCGACACCACCCGCATCGCCGCGTCGCTGAGCGGCCGTTACGTCATCGAACGGGAGATCGGCGCCGGCGGAATGGCGACGGTGTACCTCGCGCGCGACAAGAAGCACGACCGCGAGGTGGCGCTCAAAGTGTTCCGCGCCGATCTCAGCGCGGTGCTTGGCGGCGAGCGCTTCCTCAATGAGATCCGGATCACCGCGCGACTCGACCATCCGCACATCCTGACGCTGATCGACTCCGGCGAAGCGGACGGCATCTTCTACTATGTGCTGCCCTTTGTGCGCGGCGAGTCGCTGCGGGCGAAGCTCACGCGCGAGAAGCAGCTGAGCGTCGAAGAAGCACTCTCGATCACGAAGCAGGTCGCGAGCGCGTTGGACTACGCGCACGCGCAGGGGGTGGTGCACCGGGACATCAAGCCGGAGAACATCCTGCTGCACGAGGGGGAGGCGATGCTCGCCGACTTCGGCATCGCGCTCGCGGTGCGGGAAGCGGGCGGGAACCGGCTGACGGAGACGGGACTCAGTCTGGGCACGCCGCAGTACATGTCCCCCGAGCAGGCGACGGGCGACCGCCAGCTCGACGCCCGCTCGGACGTGTACTCGCTCGCCGCGGTGCTCTTCGAGATGCTCGCGGGCGAAGCGCCGGTGTCGGGCGCCACCGCGCACGCGATGATCGCGAGGCTCCTCACCGAGCGGCCGACGCGGCTGCGCATCGTGCGCGACGCGGTGCCCGGGGAAGTGGACGCCGCGGTGGCCAAGGCGTTGGAGAAGACGCCGGCGGATCGCTTCCGGAGTGCGGGGGAGTTCTCGGCGGCGATGCAACGGCGCACGCCTGTGGAGCGGCCTGCTGCTCGTTGGGGCTCGGGCCCGCGGTGGCTCATCGCCGCCGCGGTCGCTGTTGCCGCCGCCGTCGCCATCGGTGCGTATCGCGTGCTTCGCAGTGGCGGACCGTCCGTCACCGTCGGCCGATCCGACCAGCTCACCTCGGACCCGGGACTGGAGATCCAGCCCGCGATCTCGCCGGACGGAAAGCTCGTGGCCTACGCGGCCGGCAGCACGGCCCGCATGCGGATCTTCATTCGCCCGGTGGGCGGCGGGCGGACGATCCCGCTGTCCGATGACAGCACGACCCTTGAGTACCAGCCGCGATGGGCGCCCGACGGTGCGAGCTTGCTCTTCCTGACGCGAGGAGGCGTCTCGATCGCACCGGCGCTGGGCGGCAGCTCGCGCCCGGTCGTCGCGCCATCGGCGACGACCGCTGTGAGCGCGGCCGCGTGGTCGCCGGACGGCCGTGAGGTCGCGTTCGTTCGAGGAGATACCCTGCTCGCGGTAGCGACCGAAGGAGGCTCACCGCGTCTCCTGGCGACCGCCAAGGAGTTGCACTCCTGCTCGTGGTCTCCGAATGGCCGCTGGATCGCGTGCGCGACGCTGAACGGCAACGCGGTGATCCCCGGCGTGCAATTCGGTAACCTCGCGCCCAGCGCGGTCGCACTCGTTCCGGCGAGCGGCGGCGATCCGATCAGGATTGTCGAACCGCACGCGTTCAATCAGAGTCCGGTGTGGGCCCCGGGCGGCGACCGGTTGTACTTCGTGTCCGACCGGGACGGTACGCGCGACGTGTATTCGCTCCGGATCTCCCCGTCCGGCCGACCGCGTGGCGAGCCATCGCGTCTGACCACGGGTCTCGGTGCGCTTTCCATCTCGATCTCCGCGGACGGGCGTCGCATGGCCTACGCCGTGTACACGGCGCGGGCGAACATCTGGTCCTTGCCGATCCCGCGCGACGGCCCCGTGACGGCGGACGCGGCACGGCCGGTGACGACCGGCAATCAGGTGATCGAGTCGATGCGCGTCTCGTGGGACGGTCGCTGGTTGCTCTATGACTCGGATCTCAAGGGGAATTCGGACGTCTATCGCATGCCGGTCGGTGGTGGGCCAAGCGAGCAGCTCACGAACGACCCCGCCGACGAATTCTGCCCGGATCTCTCACCCGACGGGCGCTTTCTTGCGTACCATTCGTGGCGGAGCGGAACGCGCGACGTCGAGGTCAAGCCGCTCGACGGCGGGCCGGTGGAAGCGGTCACCGCGACGCCCGCGCAAGAGAGTTACCCCGTCTGGTCGCCGGACGGGCGGGAACTCGCGTTCTACGATCAGAATGCGCCCCCTCGGGCTCTTCCGAACGCATCGCCTCGTAGGGGGGCACTGGTCACCGCCGGTGGAGGTCGCACGTGATGCCTGGGGGCCTGAGTGGTCTCCGGACGGCCGCTGGTTCGTGTACGATAGTACGCCAACCGAGACTCGGTCGGGCGCAGTCACGATCGTTGCCGCTGCCGGTGGCACTCCGCGGCGTGTGTTCGAGCCCGGACCCGAGGCACCAGCGGCCGATCGTGTGGCGTGGAGCCGAGACGGTTCGACGCTCTACTACAAGGCGCACGATGCGCTTGGGCGCGCGTCATTCTGGGCCGTGAGTCCGGCGGGTGGCCGTCCTCGCTTGTTGGTACGGTTCACCGACCTGGCCCGGCCGTCGAATCGCAACGACTTCGCGGTGGATGCGAACCGATTCTACTTCGCGATCGACGACCGGCAGAGCGACGTGTTCGTGGCGGAGTTGATTTTGGTGGTCAAGTAGGCGCGCGACGCATTTCGCGGCAGCCGCGCCGTCACCGCCAGGACTGCAGCTCCACCACATTGTCTTCCGGGTCGGTCACGTAGCACCACGTCACTTTCGTGCCAGCGGCGGTGGTGAGCGTCACGACCTCGCCCACGGCGCGCCCGCCGGCGGCGATCACGGCGGCGCGTGCCGCGGCAACACCCTCCACCTCGAACGCGATGTGTCCGAAGCCGGGGCGATTCACCGCCGTGGCCGGACGCTCAGCGAGCACGGAGTAATTGTAGATCTCGAGCGTCGGGCCATCGCTGTCATGCCCCGGCAGGCGCAGGTGCATGCCGCGCAGCGCGGCGCCGGGCACGCCGGTGCCGGCCTCGAGCGCCGGGCCCGCGTAGTCACGTTCGGGCGGTAGCGGCGCGCACCCGAACACGGTCTCGTAGAACCGCGCGAGGGCGCGTCAATCCCGTGCGATCAGATTCGTGTGGACGTAGCGCGCGCCGGCGATCACCGCGGCGCCTCCGCGGCGCCGGCGCGCGCGGCGGCGAGCTGGGGCAGATCGGGATCGGCGGCGTGCCAGATCTGGAGGATCTCGGCGTAGATCCCGGTCGCGTCCGCGCTAGCCCCAAGCGCCCGCTCGGCCTGGGCGAGGCCGAGCAGCGCGGTGGGGCGGCGCGGCGTGCGCGCGAGGGCGAGCTGGAATTCGCGGCGGGCGTCGTTGGGCTTGCCGTGCGCGAGGTACAGCTCGCCGGCCAGCTCGTGCGGCGGCTTGATCGTCGCCGGCGGGCCGAAGGGTAAGGGGACCGCGTCGTCGAGGCGCGCGGCTTCGCGGGCGGCCGCGATGGCTCTCGTGGGATCACCGCTCGCTTCGAGTACGAGAGCGCTCAGCTCGAGGCGCAGGATCGGCGCGTACTCGCCGGCGGGCTCGCCCGCGCGCGCGATCGCATTCTCGATCGCGGCGAGCGAGCGCGCTGCGGCGGCGCGGTCGGCGCGCATCGCGGCAGCGTAGCCGGTGCCGAAGGCGAGATAGGCGCGCACGTCCGGATCATCAGCCGCCGGCTCCTCGGTCGCGTACCGAGCGCTCCAGTCGTGGCTGTCCACGATGAAGGCGGCGCGCATGCCGGCGAGCGAGCGTGTGGCGGTCGTCTTGGCCGCCCCCTCCGGCGGTCCCATGCATCCGTCAAGGACCGCCGCGGCATCGCGCCGCCGCCCCTGCTGGAGGTAGCCGTACTCGAGCCATTCGGGCACGTGTCCGCACCCGCCCTGCGCCTCGTGGCCGCCAGTGTGCGTGCTCATGGCCACCTGCAGCGCGGCGACGTTCGCGGATACGACGTCATCCCACAGACCGAGCGCGAGGAAGATGTGCGACGTCATGTGCTGCGCGTGCGCGGCGTCGGGGGCGATGCGCGAGTAGGCGCGGGCCGCGTCGAGCGCGACCGCGGCGTGCGTGGGGTCGTCGTACGCGTGGATCACGTAGTGCGCCGCGCCCGGATGGTCGGGATGCCGCGCGAGCACAGGCTGCGCGATCGCGCCCGCGCGCTCGTAGGTGGGCACATCACGAATGCCCTGGTTCAGTCCCAACAGCGCGAGCGCGTAGAAGAGCTGCGCTTCATCGTCCTGCGGGAAGCGGCGCGCGAGATCGGCCATCGCCGCGGCGTACGCGGTGTCGCGCGCGGCTTTCGAGCCGGTGCCATAGAGGACATTGGCCGAGCGGAGATAGCCCTGCTCGCGCGGGGTGGGCGCGAGCGCGAGGCGCGCGGCCGGCGTCGGGGCGAGACGGACGAGCGCCGCGCGCGCGGCGTCGGCGTCCTGCTCATTCCACACGGGGTGGGTGTAGGTCATCGCCTCGCCCCAGTACGCCATCGCGAAGCGCGGGTCGAGGCGTTCGGCCTCGCGGAATTCCTTGAGCGCCGACGGGTACTCGAAGCTGTGCAGATACAGCACGCCGATGATGAAGTGCGGTTGCGCGGCGGCCGATCCGGAGGTGGGGAAATCGAGTTTACCTAACTGCTGCGCGCGTGTCGGAAGTGCGAGGAGGAACAGCGCACTGGCGAGCAGCGAAGCGTACCGTCGGCCGAGAGAA
The DNA here is from genome assembly GCA_043762555.1 of Gemmatimonadaceae bacterium. Classification (GTDB taxonomy): domain Bacteria; phylum Gemmatimonadota; class Gemmatimonadetes; order Gemmatimonadales; family Gemmatimonadaceae; genus DATKOH01. The sequence continues at coordinate 4,973 of JAYUMO010000209.1, forward strand.
TTCATGCACTTAAGATAACTCGGCCGGCGAGGCCGC
>JAYUMO010000210.1:0-11587 GCA_043762555.1 Gemmatimonadaceae bacterium
CTCAAGTCGGTGCTCTGGATCGACGACGAGGCCGATCTCCTCGAATCGCACCGGATCTTCCTGCGCGAGAAGGGCTTCGAGGTGGACTCGGCCACCAACGCCGACGACGCGGTGGAGATGCTGCGCCGCCGGCCGTACGGCATCGTGCTGCTCGACGAGCAGATGCCCGGCAAGCGCGGGCTCGAAGCCTACCGCGAGATCCGCGAGCTCGATCCGCTCCTCCCGATCGTGATGGTCACCAAGAGCGAGGAGGACGCGACGCTCCGCGAGGCGATCGGCGTCGACGTGCGCGACTACCTGGTGAAGCCGATCAACCCGCGCCAGGTGCTGACGGTGATCACGCGCGTGCTCGAGGGCCCCCGCATCCGCGCCCAGGCGCTCTCCCGCGCCTTCGTCGAGCGCTTTCGCGAGATCGAGCTCGAGCGCGAGCGCACGCTCGACTGGCGCGGCTGGATCGCGCGCTGGTCGGAGCTCGCCGAATGGGACATCGCGCTCGCCGACGCGCACGAGCAGAGCCTGTACGACTCGCTGCAAGGGCTCTATCCGCAGCTCCGCCGCGAGTTCGCGGAGTGGATGCGGCAGGAGTACCCCCGCTGGCTGCGCGAGCTCGAAGGGGACCGGCCCCCCCTCTCGGTGGACGTCGTCTCCGAATTCCTGCTGCCGATCCTCGAGCGGTCGCGCGCGGCGGTGTTCGTGGTCATCGACTGTCTGCGCCTCGACCAGTGGATGGCGCTCACGCCGCTCCTCGCGCCCTGGTTCGACGTCGAGACCACGCACCACTTCTCCATCCTCCCCACCGCCACGCCGTACTCGCGCAACTCGCTCTTCAGCGGCCTCTTCCCCGGCGAGATCGCGGCGCGCTTCCCCGACTGGTGGGGCGAGCGGGAGGACGAATCGCTCAACGCGCACGAGAAGGCCCTCCTCGAGGCGCATTTGGCGGAGCTCAAGGTGGCCGCCCCGGTGCGGTACGATAAGATCTCCTCCACGGCCGACGTCGCCGAGCTCGAGCGGCGCGTGTCGGGCGCGATCGCGCACGAGGGGGTCAGCGCCTTCGTCTTCAATTTCGTCGACCTGCTCACCCACGGGCGCAGCGAGTCCGCCATTCTGTACGAGGTGGCGAAGGACGAGATCGCCCTGCGCGCGCTCACCCGGCAATGGTTCGAGCGCTCGGTGCTCCTCCAGCTGCTCAAGGAAGCGGCGCGGCGCCGGATCCCGGTGCTCGTCACGAGCGACCACGGCTCCATCCACTGCAACACGCCGGCCACGGTGTTCGCGAAGCGCGACGCCACGGCCAACTTGCGCTACAAGTTCGGCGAGGACCTGCGGGCCGAGCGCCCGGAGCAGGCGCTCCTCTTCCCGAGCTCGGATGCCCTGCGGCTCCCGCGGCGCGGGCTCGGCGGCAACACCCTGCTCGCGGTGGGCGACACCTTCTTCGTGTACCCGACGAAGCTCCGCGAGTACCAGTCGCGCTACCGCGGCTCCTTCCTCCACGGCGGCGTGACCCCGGAGGAGTGCATCCTTCCCGTCGCGTTGCTCACGCCGAAGCACTAGTGCGCGCCGCCCGATTCTACCCGCGGCTCCTTCGCTTTCTCCGCCCGCACGCGTGGCGGATGGGCGGCAACGTCCTGTTCAACCTCATCGGTGCGACACTCGACGGTTACTCCTTCGCGCTGCTCATCCCCTTCCTGAACGCGCTCTTCAACCGGCCGCCGCTCCCACTCGGGCGGGGCTGGGTGAACGACTTCCTGCACTGGACGATCGGCGCGTTGCTCGACCCGGCCAACCCGATGCGCTCCCTGCGGAACGTGATCCTCATCATCCTGGTCACGGTCGCGGTCAAGAATTTCCTCCTCTGGCTGGCCGGCACGCTGGGCGCGCAGCTCCAGGAATACGTCACGCGCGACCTGCGCGACGCGGTCTACCGGCACCTCCAGGCGCTCCCCATCCGCTACTTCACCTCCACCAAGGTGGGGCAGATCCTGTCGCGGGTGCTGAGCGACACCGAGCAGACGAAGGCGCTCGTCACCGAGCTCGTCACCAAGGCGGTGTCGAGCGGCGCGCTCGTGGTGGTCTACATCGCGTTCCTGTTCGGCATCTCGTGGAAGCTCACGCTGATCGCCCTCGTCGTCGCGCCGATGCTCACGCTCTTCCTGCAGCCGGTGCTGCGCCGCCTCCGCCACGGCTATCGGGTGCTGCGCAACGATCACGGCGAGATGATGAGCGTGCTGCAGGAGAGTGTGAGCGGCATTCGCCTGGTGAAGTCGTTCGCCGCCGAGGCGTATGAGGACGCGCGCTTCACCGGCGCCAGCCACAAGTACTCCGGCGGGCTCGTGCGGATGGCGCGGGTGGCGCTCATCGCCCAACCGATCACCGAGACGCTCGGGACCGTCATCGTCGTGCTCCTGCTCTGGGTAGGTGCCAAGGAAGTGTTCGCCGGCTCGCTGCAGGCGTCGCAATTCCTCGTCTTCCTCGCGTTCGTGATGCGCCTGCTCCAGCCGCTGAAGCAGCTCTCGCAGATCCCGGCGGTGGCGCAGAATTCGTTCGCGAGCGCCGAGCGGATCTTCCAGGTGCTCGACCATCCCACCGAACGCGACCTCGACCATGGGACGCGCAACGTGGAGGGCTTCCGCGCCTCGGTCGTCTTCGACCGCGTGTCCTTCGCCTACGACGATGAGCCGGTGCTCACCGACATCACCTTCACCGCGCGCAAGGGCGACGTGATCGCGCTCGTGGGCGCGAGCGGGGCGGGGAAGAGCACGCTGGTGGATCTCATTCCCCGATTCTACGAGCCGACGCGCGGGCGCATCCTGCTCGACGGGGTGGACACGCGCGAGATCACGCTGCCGGCGCTGCGCGCGCTCACCGGCATCGTCAGCCAGGAGACGGTGATCTTCAACGACACCGTGCGCTCGAACATCGCCTACGGCCGCGCCGGCCGGTACACCGTGGCGCAGATCGAGGGCGCGGCACGCGCCGCCAATGCGCACGCCTTCATCGCCGAGCTCCCCGCCCGCTACGACACCATCCTTGGCGAGCGGGGCGCGCGGCTGTCCGGCGGCCAGCGGCAACGGATCGCCATCGCCCGCGCGCTCTTGGTAGACCCGCCCATCCTCATCCTCGATGAGGCGACGAGCGCGCTCGACACGGAATCGGAGCGATTGGTCCAGGAGGCGATCGACCGCCTGCTCGCCGGCCGTACTGTCTTCGTGATCGCGCACCGGCTCTCGACCATTCAACACGCGACCGAGATCCTGGTCCTCGACCGCGGCCGGGTGGTGGAGCGCGGCACGCACGAGGAGTTGCTCGTGCGCCGGGGCGCGTACCATCGCCTGCACGCGCTCCAGTTCGGCGAACGCGAGCGGCCGGTTCCGGCCTAGCGAGCGTGCCGGGGAAGACGATGACGCCGACGCTCGCGCACCGCCTGCAGTACGGCGCGCTGCGCACGATGGTGGGCGCCTTCGGCGCGCTCCCGTGGCACTTCGCGGTGGCCGCTGGCGGCACGATCGCCTGCCTCGGCTACGCGCCCTTGCGCGTGCGCCGGCGCGTGGTGGAGCGGCAGATCGCCGCCGCCTTCCCCGGACTGAACGACGGCGACATCGCGCGCCTCGCGCGCGCGTCGTATGGCAATCTCGGCCGCGTGGCGATCGAGACGGCACTGCTCTCGCGTCTCGGGAGCGAGCAGGTGCTCGCACTCTTCGAGGAGGTGCAGGGCTGGGACGCCGTGGAGCGGGCGCGCGCGCACGGGAAGGGGATCGTCTTCCTCACCGGCCACCTCGGCAATTGGGAGCTCGCCGGCGCGTACGTCGCCGCGCGCGGTGTCGCCTTCGACGCCATCGCGCGTCGGATGGGCAATCCGCTCTTCGACGCGTACCTCGCGCGAACGCGGTCGCGGCTCGGAATGCGGATCGTGCCGGACGCGGAGGCCGTTCGCCGCGTGCCGCGCACGTTGCGCTCCGGTGGCGCGGTCGCCTTCCTCGCCGATCAGTCGGGACTCAATCTCGCCTCCACCTTCGTGCCCTTCTTCGGCCGGCCCGCGAAGACGCCGCGCGGACCGGCCGTCTTCGCGCTGCGGTTCGATGCCCCGGTGGTCTTCGGCGTCGCCACGCATCTCCCCTCGGGCCGCTTCCGAATGGCGATCGAGGCGATCGAGGTGACGCGCACCGGCGATCTCGATCGCGACGTCGATGCGCTGCTCACCGGCTACTCCCACGCGCTCGAGCGTCACGTGCGCGCCGCCCCCGAGCAGTACTTCTGGCAGCACCGGCGGTGGAAGCGGCAGCCGGACGGCACGCCGGCGGAGCTGCGCGACCCCACGCGGTGACCGCCGCCCGGGCCCCGCGCCCCGCGCATCGCGAACGATTCGTCTCGGCGTCGGAGCTCGCGGAGTACGCGTATTGCCGGCGCGCCTGGTGGCTGCGCGCGGTGCGCGGCGCGGAGGGCGACGGGGCGGTCGAGGGCACGCGATTCACCGAGGGACGCGCCGCGCACCGCCGCCACGGACTCGGCCTGCTCGCGGCGCGCGCGCTCGCGATCGCCGCCGCGCTCCTGCTCGCGGTCGCGATCGGGCTCTGGCTGACGCACGCGCGATGAGTGTTGTCCTCCTTCTCCTCGTCGCGATCATCTTCGCGAGTGCCAGCGCGATCCTCTCCGCGCGGTCCGACCTGGCCGGCCGCGTCATCGCGAGCGATGGACCCGTCTCGCGCCCCTCGCGCGTGCTGCGCTCCGCGCGTTTCGGCATTGCGGGAAAGCCCGACTACCTGGTGGTCGAGAACGGCCGCATCGCGCCGGTGGAGCTCAAGCCCACGCGCGAGAGCGACCGGCCGTGGTTGCGCGACGTGGTGCAGCTCGCCGCGTATTGCCTGCTCGTCGCGGAAACGCACGAGCAGTTCGCCGGCTATGGCTATCTCCGCTATGCGCACCGTACCTTTCGCATCGACTTCACCGATACGATGAGGGCTGAGTTGCTGCGCACCGTGGAGAGCCTGCGTTCCGATCTCAGCGCGGAGGATGCCGAGCCGAACCACTCGGATCCGCGCCGCTGCGCGCGATGCGCCCTGCGTGCCCCGTGCGGCCGGCCCGTCACCGCATGAGGCACGGATGAGCTTCGACGTGCACGCGCTGCGAGCGCGCGAGTACCCGTGGGCGGAGCGCGGTGAGGCCATCTATCTGAACAATGCATCGACCGGCGCGCTGCCGGTGCGGACATTGCGCGCCGTGGAGGAGTTCCATGCCCTGCGCGCCGAACCGTGGAAGCTCACCGACGACGCGCAGTTCGCGATCCTGCGCCGCACGCGCGAGCTCGTGGCCCGGCTGATCGGCGCCGGGACGGACGAGATCGCGTGCATGTCCAACACCACGTACGGCCTCAACATCGCCGCGCGTTGCCTCCCGCTGCAGGCGGGCGACGTGGTGCTCACCTTCGATCGCGAGTTCCCGGCGAACGTGTACCCGTGGATGGCGCTCGCGCGCCGCGGCGTGAAGCTCGAGCGCATTCCCACCCGCGACCGTCTGCCCGACGAGGAGGCGCTGCTCGCCGCGCTCGACCGCCCGCACGTGCGGGTGGTCGCGATCGGCTGGGTGAATTTCGCCACCGGCTACCGCGCCGACCTCGCGCGCATCGGAAGAGCCTGTCGCGAGCGCGACATCTATTTCGTGGTGGACGCGATGCAGGGACTCGGCGCCGCCACCCTCGATGCGCGCGCCTGCCAGATCGACATCCTCGCCTGCGGCGGTCAGAAGTGGCTGCTCGCGCCCTGGGGCTCCGGCTTCACGTACGTGCGCCGCGAGCTCGTGCGCGAGCTGGAGCCGGAGGCCGTGGGCTGGATGGCGATGCGCGCCTCGGAGGATTTCACGCGCCTCGTGGACTACGAGTTCGCGTATCACGACGATGCGCGCCGCTTCGAGGTGATCACCGTCCCCTTCCAGGACTTCGCGGGGCTCAACGCGAGCCTGGAACTGCTGCTCGAGCTCGGGCTCACGAACATCGAGGCGCACGACGCGCAGCTGGTGACCGACGCCGTCGAGTGGGCCCAGTCGCGGTGCGACATGCGGCTCATCACCCCCGCCGATCCCGCGCGCCGTGCCGGCATCGTGTCGATCGCACCGCCCGACCCCGCGGGGGCCTCGACGCGGCTCACCGCCGCCAAGGTCATTCACTCGTTGCGCGAGGGCGCCATCCGCTTTTCGCCGCACTGCTACGCCACGCGCGAGGAGATGGCGCGCGCGCTCGAGATCCTGGGCGGCTAAGGCTTCGTTCGGGCGGCGATCGGCGTCGTGGTGCCCCGCTCCGCACTCATCCTCCGGAGCCCGGCGCGCGCTTCCTCCACCACCGGCTGGACGCTCGCGTCCCCGCGCCCCCAGGCGTCCACCACGAAGCCATACGCCTGGGACGCGATCTCCCGCTCCCCCAGTCGCTCGGCCACTCGCCCGCGCTCCAGCGCCAAGAGCGTCAGACTCGGCTGGAGCCAGAACGGCTGGATGGTGAGGAGGCGGAGCGCCTCGCGATCGCGCCCCGCGGCCGCCAGCAGCTGTGCGTGCGAGAGCCGCAGCAGATGGCACGCCAAGCACACGGAATCGGGTAACGCATCGAGCTGCCGGAGCGCCGCGGCGCTGTCCCCACGCGCGAGCGCCTCGTATGCGGAGGCCATCGCCTTGAAGTAGCGACCGCGTGACCGCGCGAAGTCGGTCGGGCCGGCGCTCGCCATCGCTTCGGCGCGACGCGCCATCTCCCGCAGGCGCACGGTGTCACGCTGAGCGCCCCACCAGACCGCCATCTCAGAGAGAGCGAACGGCTCCATGCTCTTGAGCGCCCGGGTACTGGCCGCGGTGGCCGAGGTGGCGGGGGTAATCGAGAGGAGAGCGAAGTCGACGAACCGATCGCCGACCGCCGCCTGGCGGACGGAATCCGCCTCACGCGCGTGCCCTCGGAAGGCGAGCTGCCGCGCCAGGATTCTCTGCCATGTCAGCGAGTCGAAACCAGCGCCGAATGCTCCGTGCCTGCCGGCCGCCGACGCGCGCGCGATCCGCAGCGCGCTCTCGTGCGCGTCGGGCCAGAGCTGTATCCCGAAGTAGACGCCGCCAAGCTCGTCCGCGTTCAACGTGTCGAGCATCCGCTGTGTGGCGGCGTCGGCCGCCGTGGCGGAGTCCATCAAGCGCAGCTGCAATTGCGCGCCGCCGAGCTCGCTCGGTCGCAGCGCGACATACGCACGGGCGAGCGCCTTGGCCTCGCGCACGCGCCCCAGCATGAGCAGGGCCTCGGTCGGGTGGATATACGCCGGCGAGTAGCCGGAGTCGAGCTCGATCACGCGATCGAAGGCGTCGATCACCTCCTGCTCCGTCGCGTCGAACGTCGTTCCCAAGAAGAAGTGCGTGCGCGCCTCGCCCACGTCGTACCACACATCGGGATCACCGGGATAGAGCTTGCGTGCGGCCTCGATCGTGGCGAGCAGCTGTCGCCGCTCCGACCATGCGCGCTCGTCGAACCCCTTGTCGGCGATCGATCCTCCGAGCCCGTCCATGACGATGAGTAAGCTCTCGCGGGGCGCGAGCCCGTGATTGAGTCGCGCAGCGCGTATGAGGTACGCGTTTCCCACCGAGTCCACCACGGTGTGCTTCCAGCCAAGCGTAAACCCATACCGATTGAGCGCCAGCGCGAACGTGCTGTCCAGCGTGATCGCGCGGTCGAAGTACGCGAGCGCCGAGTCCCACGATGATTGCCGGTAGAAGTGCTCCCCCTGCAGGAACGCCTTGATTGCGCCGAGCGAAGTGGTGCCGAGCGCGGAGACGCGTGTCGCGCCCACCGGGCGCGTTCGTCCGATCTCGCGCAGCAGCCGTAAGGTGAGCGAATCGGTCAGTCGGTCCATCTGCGCCGGCTCGTCGCGCACGTCCACCTCACCCAGGCTGCGCCCGGTGACCGCGTCGATGATCGTGGCGCGCACGCGCACCGAATCGCGCCCCGATTTCACGAGGGATCCGAACACGGCCAGCCGCGCCCCTGTGCGCTGCGCCAGCTCCGCCGCCGCGGCCGGGTCGGCCCGCCCCTGCCAGCGGCGGATGACCAGCGTTGGCGACACGGTGTGGAGTGCCCCGGCGCCATCGAGGTTCCGCGAGAGCATATCCACCAACCCCTCGCTCCAGAGCTTGAGGTCGGGCTCGAGGACGTCAAAGGGCGCCACCGCCAGCAGGTTCGGGTCGGTGGCCTTGGAGGCCCGCACCCGCGCCACGATCGTCGCGCCGAGCGCGACCACGGCTATCGCGGCGGCCGCCGCGATCGCGCCTCGCAGCCCGCGCGCGCTCGGCGCACGCGCCGCCGGTTCGAGCGCGTCGCGGAACGCCGCCGCCGTTGGGAAGCGCGCGTCGGGGTCTTTCGCCAGCGCCTTCGCGATCGCGTCGCTCAACGACACGGGTACCTCCTTGCGCACCGAGCGCAGCGGCAGCGGCTCGTCGCGCAGATGCGCCGCGAGCACCGCTTGCGCCGACGAGCCGCTGAAGAGCGGCACCCCGGCGAGCATCTCGTAGCCCACCACCGCGAGCGCGTACTCATCCGTGCGCGCGTCGATGTGCTTCCCCCCGCTCGCCTGCTCGGGCGACATGTAGCCCGGCGTGCCCACGCCCAACCCCGTCTCGGTCAGCGGCGCGCCCGAGCGCGCGCTGTCAAGCGCGCGCGCAACGCCGAAGTCGGCCAGCACCGCGTGCTCCCCCTCGAGCAGGATGTTCTCGGGCTTGATGTCGCGATGCACCACGCCGTGTTGGTGCGCGAACGCCAGCGCGTCTGCGATCTCGCGCAGGATGCGCACCGCGTCCTTCACCGGCAGCGGACGTTCCCGCGTGAGCCGATGGCGCAGCGACTCCCCCTCCACGTACGGCATCACGTAGTAGAGGAGCCCCTCCTTCGAGCCCGCCGCGAGAATCGGCAGGATATGGGGGTGCTGCAGATGCGCCACCACTTCGATCTCGCGCTTGAATCGCGCGGCGCTCACGTCGCTCGCCATCTCCGGCGGCAGGAGTTTGATCACCACGCGCCGGTTGAGCGATGTCTCCGTGGCCACGAAGAGGCGGCTCATCCCGCCGCCGCCCAACTCCCGCTCCAGGAGATAGCTGTCGCCGAGCGCGTCCTGCAGCAGCGGGAAGACCTCAGCCATCACGCCTCTTTCGGAGAAGGGCGACCACCCCAATATGCGGGAGTCCGCGCGGCTTGGGGAAGAGCGCGCGTCACCCGCGCCCGCGTGAGGCCGGGAACGGCTCAACCGCGCCGCCGGAACCGCCGGCGATTGACACGCGTCGCGGGCCGCCGTATGCAACGACGATCTCACTCGCGAGTCGCCCGTGATCCGCTCCGTCGCCCTGTCGGTGTGCTGTCTCGCGCTCGCCGCCCCGTCGCGCGCGCCGCTCCCCGATGCCGCGAGCAATCCCGGGACTCGGCCCGCCGGCAAGTGGTCGCACGACACGCTCTTCGTCGGCATCGACGCGCGACCGGCGCTCTGGCGTCCGGATTCCCTCGAAAGTCCGCCGATCGACATCCAGGCCTTCGCCGAGCCCGGCGGAGTGCCGAGCATTCCGGGCCCCCTCGTCCGGGTGCGCGAGGGGACGGTGATCGCCGTGACGGTTCGCAATGCCCTCGCCGACTCGACGCTCATCGTACACGGGCTGATGTCGCACCCCGCGGTCCGCGACGACACGATCCAGGTCGCTCCCGGCGCATCGCGCGTCGTGCGATTCCGCGCCGGCGCCCCCGGCACCTATGTCTATTGGGGGACGACGAGCCACGTCGCGACGCTGGAGGATCGTGGCGGCCCCGACTCGCAACTGGGCGGCGTGATCGTCGTCGATCCCGCGAATGAGCGGCCGCTGAACGACCGCCTCTTCGTGATCACGGTGATCGATCTTCCAGGCGATTCCGCTCGCCCCAAACCCAACTACGAGCGCTTCCAGGTGGCGATCAACGGCCGCGCCTGGCCGTACACCGAGCGACTCACCTACGCGCAAGGCGACTCGGCTCGATTTCGATGGATCAACGCCAGCTTCGAAGCGCACCCGATGCACCTACACGGATTCTTCTTCCGGGTGGACAGCCGGAGCGGCGAGCTCGCCGACACGATCTACGCGCCCGCGGACCGGCGCTGGGTGGTCACCGAGCGGCTGGAGATCGGCACGTCGATGTCCATGCTCTGGGTGACCGACCGCACGGGGAATTGGCTCATGCACTGCCACATCTTCGCGCACGTCGAGCCCGATCTTCTCTATCCATTTCCCGGCGACACCATCGCTCACTATCCATCGCCGACGGGCAAACCGCCGATGGCGATGTCGGGGCTCATTCTTGGCCTCACGGTGACCCCTCGCACCGGTGCTCTGTCACCCGCGGCCCCGGCGCTGCCGCGCCGCGATGTCCGCATGGTGCTGCGCGAGCTGCCCTTCCTCGTCGACTCATCGCCCGCGATCTCCGTCGCGTTCGGTGACACCGCCACGTTCGGGCACACCGCGCGCCCGCGCGACCTCCCGGTGCCGACGCTCACGCTCATCCGCGGTCAGCCCACCCGCGTCTGGATCGTGAATCGGATGACGACGCCGGCCGCCGTCCACTGGCACGGCATCGAGCTCGAGAGCTACTACGACGGCGTCCCCGGCTGGAGCGGCGATGCCCATCATCTCGAGCCGATGATCGCGCCCGGCGATTCCTTCGCCGCCGAGATGACCCCGCCGCATGCCGGCACGTTCATCTACCACTCGCACATCGAGAACGGACACCATCTCGCGAGCGGGCTGTACGGCGCGCTCATCGTCAGGGACCCCGGCGTGCCCTTCGACTCGACGCGCGAGATCGTGCTCGTGCTCGGCGCGGGGGAATTGGCGGCGGGTGCGCCGCCATTCCTGAACGGCACGCTCCAGCCCGCGCCGCGCGCGCTGAAAGTGGGCGTCACTTACCGGCTGCGCATCGTGAACATCGCCGAGAACAACGCGATCGGCGTCGCGCTCACCCTCCGCGCCGCGCGCGTCACCTGGCGTCCGCTCGCGAAGGATGGGGCCGAGCGCCCGCCTCGCGACCGTACGCCGCGCGACGCGTTCGTCAGAGCGAGCGTCGGCGAGACCTACGATGTCGAGTGGACGCCGGAGGAGCCGGGCAACTACTTCCTGGAGTTCACGCGCGCCATCGGCGTGATCCAGCGCCAACGCTGGGTGGTGAGCGAGCCCTAAGCGCGCACCCGCACGAGGGCGTAGTCCCGCGCGCCCTTCTTGAGCAGCAGGTGCCGCCCCGCGAGCACCGCGTCGATGCCGATGCTCCGCTCCTCGGCGCCGAGACGGCGCCCGTTCACCGATAGCCCGCCCTGCTCGAGCAGTCGCCGCGCGGCGCCCTTGCTCGGCGCGAGCTGCGCGGTCACGAACAGCTCGAGCGCGTCGAACTTCCGATCGGCCGGCGCCGGCACCTCGCGGAAGGGCACCTCCTCGGCCAGCGCGGCGAGCGCCGCCGGCGACAGCGACGCCGCGTCCCCCGTCCCGAAGAGCAGCGCCGATACTTCCACCGCCGTGCGCGCCGCGTCCGCGCCGTGCACGCGCTCCGTCACCTCGCGCGCCAGCGCCCGTTGCGCCT
>JAYUMO010000211.1:0-6105 GCA_043762555.1 Gemmatimonadaceae bacterium
CTTGGTCGTGCCCGCTCAGCTTCGCTCAGCCGAGAACGGGGGTTCGTTTCAATTGTGCGGCGTTAGGGTGCGGTTCTTCAGTTCCCGCGAAGGTGTGAGCTGCGCTTTGAACTCAGACTCCCTGAGACCACGAACGCGCGACGGCGCCTCAGCGCCCCCACGTGCACGTTCCCTGCAAGCCTTCGATTGTCTGCTGCTATCGCTCAGCCGGTGATCCCTACTTCACCCGGCCCAGCCACCGATTCGTCGCGTCCAGCACCGCGAGCACGCTCGCCGTTTCCGGACTGTCCTTCACCATGCAGCTCCCCGTCAACAACACCCGCTCGCGCCCATCGCGCGCTGAGATCCCCACGAAAATGAACTCGGCTTCGAAGGCCTCGAACATCTTGCAGCCTTCCACCGCCACGAACTGCGCTTCCGAGTCCGCCTGCACGATCGCCAACAACGCCGCCCGCGCCGCCAGCTCGGCCCGCGAGCGCTCCGTCTCGGCCCCTTCGGCTTCTCCACTGTAGGACTTCTCATCCTTTCGCAGGGTAACACGACAGGTGACCCCCTTCACCCGCGACCGACGGACCTCCACGTCCTCGAAATAGATCAGCCGCCGCGACAGGGTTGCCGTCGCCGCCGCTACCACCGCCTCCGCCGCCGCCACCGACTGCGCCCGCGCATCCGCGGTGACCTGCGGGTCCACCGACGTCGCCACCGATATCTTCCGGTGGTCCACCTTCATCCCCAAGTGCGCGATCAGCGCACTCTCCACGTTGCGCACGGTCTGCTTCGGACTCACCTCGGCGCTCGTGAGCAGGTGGATCTCGCTCACCGTGCCGTCCTCCGCCGCCATGATCCGCGCCGAGAGCACCCCGGGCAGGGTGAGTAAGAGATCCTCCGCGCGCTTGATCGGCAGCACGCTTCCCGCGATCGCGGAATGCGACGAATGACCGGGCGCGTTCAGAGCCATGCTCTCGGCGAATGAGGATCGTGTCGATGGCGCCCAAGCAGCTTCCGCGCCGCCGCGCTCGCATCGGCGACGAGGGTCACGAACGGACCGCTGGGACGGGGCGAATATCTACGTAGCATGAAGGAAAATCAAGCTATAGCCCATCAGCCAAGTTATACTCCTTTAACTTCCTGTACAGAGTGCGCTCGCCGATCCCGAGTGATTCTGCCGCCTTTCTCCTATTGCCGCGGGTCTCGCGCAGCGCGTAAACGATCGCCGCCCGCTCGATCTCGGCCATCGTCATCCCCGCTTTGATGTCCAGCACGTTCATCGTCGCCGGCGACGACTGGTCCGGCTCGAGCGCCGGCACGCCGAGGGTCGCGGGCGCCCGCACCTCCCCCACCATGTCGAGATCCCCGCGCCCCGGACGCGCCTCGTCCACGCGACGACGCAGCTCCTCGAGCTGCAGCTTGAGCTCCACCAGGGAGCGGACGATGAACTCCAACTCGCGGCCCCCCGTCCCCTCCTGACCGCGCAGCACCGGCCCCACCGGCACCGGCAGAAAACGAGCGCTTCCCCCCTCCCGCAACTCGCGCGGGATGTCGGCCGCCGTGATCTCCCGCCCCGGCGAGAGCACCACCATGCTCTCCACGAGATTGCGCAGCTCGCGCACGTTCCCCGGCCACGGATAGTCGACGAGGATCTGCATCGCGTCGGCGGAGATCCCGTGGAAGGCACGGTCGTGCTCCGCGCTCAACTCCTGCACGAAGGTGCGCACGAGCAGCGAGATGTCCTCGCGGCGCTCGCGCAGCGGGGGCAGGTAGATCGTGAGCACGTTCAACCGGTAGTACAGATCGGCGCGGAACTCGCCGCGCTCCACCCTGTCGCGCAGCGGTCGGTTGGTGGCCGCCACCACGCGCACGTCCACTTTGATCGGCTGCGCGCCGCCCACGCGCATCAGCTCCCGCTGCTCGAGCACGCGCAACAGCTTCACCTGCGTGGACCCGGGCGCCTCGCCGATCTCGTCCAGAAAGAGCGTGCCGGCGTTCGCCAGCTCGAAGCGGCCCAGCCGGCGCTCGGCCGCTCCCGTGAACGCGCCCTTCTCGTGCCCGAACAGCTCGCTCTCGAGCAGCGACTCCGGGAGCGCGCCGATGTTCACCGCGATGAAGGCCTTCCCGCGCCGCGGACTCAGCCGGTGCAGCGCGCGCGCCACGAGCTCCTTCCCCGTGCCGCTCTCCCCCTCTATGAGAACCGTGCTCGACACCGGCGCCATCTGCTCGATCTTCACCATCACTTCGCGCAGCGCCGCGCTCTCGCCGATCAGCCCGGTCTCGCGCGCCAGCCGCCGCCGGTCGAGCAGCCGCCGGATGCCGCCGGCCACCTCCTCGGGGTCTACCGGCTTCATGTAGAGCTCCGCGTAGCCGAGCGCGCGCAGCCGGTCGAGCACGGCGGGATCGGAGACATCGGCGAAGCCCACCACGCTCGCGCCGTTCCAGAGCTGGCGCCGCACGAGCTGCATGTTCGCCGGCTCGGTGAGCCCGCCGGTGAGCACGATGACGTCCGGCTTCTCGCGCGCGAGTGCCCCCTGCACGTCGTCCATCGGGCTCACGAGTTTTGTCGCGGTCCCGCCCGCTTCGAGGAGCGCGTTGAGCCGCACCGCCGGCTCCACATCGGAAAGGGTGAGGAGGACCTTCACCGGGGCCTCCCCGGCTCGTGATCGGTCGCGCTTCCGCGCACGATCGCCACCGCGTGCTCCACCACCGGGTCGAGCGCCGCGAGCCCGTCGGTGACTCCCGAGGGCGACCCGGGCAGATTCACCACCAGCGTGCGCGCGCGCACGCCGGCCAGGCCGCGCGAGAGCGCCGCGCGCGGGAAATTCTCCGCCGCGCTCGCGCGCAGCCGCTCCGCGATCCCCGGCGCCTCACGCTCGAGCACCGCGCGCGTCGCCTCCGGCGTCACGTCGCGCGGCGAGAGCCCGGTGCCGCCGGTGGTGAGCACCAGGTCCGCCAGATCGCCGTCGCACCACGCGACCAGCTGCGGCACGATCGCCGCCGTCTCGTCCGCCACCAACGCGCGCGCCGCCAGCACCCACCGGTGCTTCGACGCCCACTCGGCGATCGCGTCGCCCGAGCGGTCGGCGCGCTCCCCGCGAGCGCCGGCGTCGGAAATAGTGAGGATCGCGATACGCATCGCAGTGCCGCGCGGGCCGGCGCGCTAGAGGTGCGAGCCGTGCTGGTAGAACGGGAGCTTCGCGATCGCCGCCTTCACGCGCTTGCCGCGGATCTCGATCTCGAGCGGCGTGCCCGGCGCCGCCGCGGCCGCTGGCACGTAGCAGGTGCCGATCGGGATCCCGAGCGTGGGGCTGAGCGTGCCGCTCCGCACCTCGCCGCTCGGCGCGCCGTTCACGAACGCCGGGTAGCCGTGACGCGGGAACGCGCGCTCCTCGCTCGTGAAGCCGACGAGTTTGCGCGGGACTCCGTGCTCCTTCTGCGCCACCAGCGCGTTGCGTCCCACGAAGTCCCCCTTCTTGAGCTTCACCACCCAGCCGAGGTTCGCTTCGAGCGGCGTGACGGTGTCGTCGATGTCGTTCCCGTAGAGCGCCATGCCCATCTCGAGGCGCAGCGAGTCGCGGCAACCGAGGCCGGCCGGGGTGATCTCGCCGGGGGCCGAGGACATCAACGCCTTCCAAAGTCGCTCGCCGTCGCGGGCGGCATGATACAGCTCGAAGCCATCCTCGCCCGTATATCCGGTACGCGAAATGATCGCGCGCACGCCGGCCACCTGGCCCTCGGCGAAATAGTAGTAGTCGAGGGCGGCGAGCTCGGTGGGGGTGAGCTTCTGGAGGATGCGCGCGGTGGCCGGGCCCTGGAGAGCGAGGAGCGCGATGTCATCGCTGATGTCCGCCACGGTGACCTGGAAGCGGGGGGCGAACTTCATGATGTGCGCGAGGTCCTTAGCGCGGTTGGACGCGTTCACGACCATCATCAGCCGGTCGCCGAAACGATAGACGAGACAGTCGTCCTCGATCGTCCCGCGCTCGTTCAGAATGGTGGAGTAGTGCACCTGGCCGACATGCAGCCCCGCGACGTCATTCGAGGTGACGTAGTTGACGAATGCGATCGCGTCCTTGCCGCTGATGCCGAACTCCCCCATGTGACTGACGTCGAACATCCCGCACCGTTCGCGGACCGCCTTGTGCTCGGCGGTAATGCCCGTCGGGTAGTGGACGGGCATCTCAAATCCCGCAAACGAGACCATTTTCGCGCCGAGTGTGGTGTGGAGGGCGTGGAAAGGCGTGCGCCGGAGCGCAGCGGACGTCTCGGACATTTATTTTCTTTTTTTTGCTTGTCGGCGGCCAAAAAAAGCGGGTGGCAAGGAGTACGGCCAGGTAATATGCCTACCTGGCAGTCCTCCTGCCACCCCGCCGTCCGGGGCCGATCGACCAGCTGCTAGAACCCTTGCTGCAGGTACTGGAAGAGGGTCACCACGTTGAACTTCGAGGGGTCCACTTCGTAGAAGCGGTTGTCCACGTAGCGCCCGGTGACGGGGAAGTACGGGGGTGACTGCCTGGTGAGGCACTGGTCGACGCTGCGGTTCTCGCCGAAGCCGGTGCCGCCGCCCGCGTAGGTGGCCGAGATCACCTGTTCGATGACGCCTCCCGCCTGCCGGATGCACCCGCGACCGGTGGGGGCGCCGTTGCAGCTTTTCTTGTTCTCGGCGTGCGAGCCGTAGTTCTCGACGCCGATCGTCCCGGTGCGGCTCATCATCACGCCGTGGAAGACGAAGTCGGTGGACGTGGTCTGCCCGCCGTCGTCGCCGTCGGCCCAACGGAAGGTGAGGCCGCTGCCGGCTTGCTGCGGCGAATTGATGGCGTTGTCGGCGATCATCTGGTCGCCGTCGGAGAGCACGCCGAGCAGGTTCGCGCAGAGCACGGCGGCCGGATCCTGGGCGTAGACGAGGTCATCGATGTAGGTGACGACGCCGGGATTGCTCCCGTAGGTCTGCACGTACATGGTGATCTGGCCGTTCAGGACCCCGCTGAGCGCCACCGGCCCGTGCACGTGGATCACGCCGCGGGTGGTCGTGTTGATGCCGCGGTAGAGCGGCCAGAGGCGCGTGGCCTGCGCCTGGTAGCCCACGTACTTGTTGCCGGCGCTCATCGCCCCGAGGGCGGTGACGGTGCCCGAAGTGTTGCCCCCCCATACCTGCCACCAACCGAAGCTGGTGCTGTCGGTGTAGGTCGTGTCCTCGCCGCCCTTGCGCCAATCGGCGAGCGCCGGCGCGGGGGCGGAGAGCTTCGCGGAGCGTTCGATCCCGACGAGGTGCGGATCGCCGCCGGGGTAGCAGCGGAAGCCGTTCGCGTTCGCCATGATCGCGTCGCGCTTGGCGGTGGACGCCGTGGCGGTGTTGAAGGTGTCGGAGGGCGCCTTGACCCCGAACCGCGCCCACATCCAGTCCTTGTTGTGGACGGCAACTGGCCAGAAGGTGAGGCGCCGCGGCACGGCGGTCGAGTCGATGTGCCAGTCGCCGCAGAGGCTGTCGGGGGGCGAATTGACGCCGCCGCTGTAGACGATCGGATTGACGCGCAGCCGGTCAGCGCGGTTCGACTGATAGACACGGAAGAAGCCGTCCTGCGGCGCGATGACGGAGTTCGCGTTGGTCAGGTCGATCGCCACGAACTCGATGCGGGTGCGGGTGGTCGCCGCGCTCGTGCCGACCGCGATGACGTCCAGGTTGCCGGTGGTGGCCTTCGTGTGGAGCACGGCCAGCTGAGCGACGCCGGGGATCGGGATGATCGCCGCGCCGTTGATCGAGCCCCTCTTGAACACCGGGCTGCCGCCGCTCACCGAGAGGACGGCGGAGACGGTGTCGTAATAGGTGGGGGAGCCGCACGAATACCATCCCTGGTTGCTGTGCGAGCGGCCGCGGATGAATTCGCCGGTGGTGTAGCAGAGCCCGGCCGAGAAGGTGTTGGTGAACATCGCGTACTTGGCGAAGTTCTCCGATTCCAGCTCGAGCCGGCGCACGTAGCGGGCGCCGCCGGCATCGTAGGCCTCGGCGATCACGCTCGCGAACTGGCCGAACTGGCCGGTGGTGTTGCCCGACTTGCCGGCGTAGAGGTTCACCCACACGCGGGGGACCACGGCGCCGTCGGCGCCGGTGATCGT
>JAYUMO010000212.1:0-1925 GCA_043762555.1 Gemmatimonadaceae bacterium
GCATCACCGCGCGAACACGCTGCGTCAAGCGCGGCGCGCCCGACGAGGAGAGCGGTCCCCACCGACCCCCGCACGCCGAGCACGCCGAGCACGCCGAGCGCGCCGAGCGCGCCGAGCACCCGACGGCAGCTGCAGTGCGCGAGTCGTGGCGGCACGGAACTACCCCGCGACGATTCCGCCGTCGATCGTGAGCGCGTGCCCGATCATGAACGCCGCGGCGCTCGAACAGAGATAGAGCGCCGACGCCGCCACTTCCTCCGGTGTACCGAGCCGGCCAAGCGGCACACGCGCCGCGAGATCGTCGGCCGCCAGCCCCGCGTCGAGCATCGACTGCACCATGGGGGTGAGCGTGAACCCCGGGCAAAGCGCGTTGATGCGCACGCCCTTGCGCCCGTACTCGAGCGCGGCCGTCTTGGTCAGCCCAACCACGCCGTGCTTGCTCGCCGCGTACGCCGGATGCCGCGGAAAGCCGTTGAGCCCCGCCACGCTCGCCACGTTTACGATGCAGCCGCTCTTCTGCGCCAGCATGATCGGTATCTCGTGCCGCAGGCAGCGCCAGACCCCCGACAGGTTGATGTCGATCACCGCGTCCCAGTCCTCCGGCGCATACTCGGCCGTCCGCACCTCGGGGCCGCCAACGCCGGCGGCGTTGATCGCGATGTCGAGCGCGCCGAACGCCTGCACGGTCGCCTTCACGGCGGCGGCAACCTGGCCGTCGTTCCTCACGTTCATCGCGATCGCGATCGCCTTGCCACCGGCGTTCTCGCAATCGGCAGCCGTCATCTTCGCCTTGTCAAGCGCCACGTCGGCGATCGCGACTTTCGCCCCAAGCGCCGCGAGTTGCAGCGCCGCCGCGCGACCGATCCCGGTCGCCCCACCGGTGATGAACGCCGCCTTCCCGGCAAATTCGCTTGTCATGTTCGTGTTGGGGTTCGTGACGTCAGCGCGCGGGCGCCATCGCGCTCAGGACTGACTGGTTGACCTTCTCCGAGCATCCGCGGTTGCCGGCGTCCCCGGCATTCGAGAGCACGATCACGACGTCGCCCGCCGGCGTGAACCGAATGACGCCGTTGTGGCCGAGCCAGTCGTCGTCGCCCATGTGCGCGTACTGGATGTCCACGTCGTGCTCGACACGCACCCCCCAGCCGTATCCGGTGAAGCGCTTGCCCCTTCATCTTCGCGCACGAGCGCCTGACGGCCAAGCTGCATGCTGACGCTCTCGAGTGTCAGAATCGTCCCGGCCACCAGCGCGCGAATCCACCGATGCAGGTCGCGCGCCGACGCGTAGGCGCCACCGGGGCCACCGGGGCCACCGGGGCCACGGTATCCCCAGTTGGCGATCGTGGTGATGCCGTCGACCATGATGTTCGGCCAGCGGCGTTGCCGCTGCGATGCATCGGCGGGCGCGGGGGCAATCCTGCCGACCGGAGCGCCGCGCGGTTCGCCTCAGGGCTTTCGTGACCAGATGAAGATCGCGCCGCACCCGGCGTCCTGGAGCCGGAACTGCGCCGGCATCTCCGCCGATGACGCGTAAACTTCGATGGCCTCCATATCGGACGGGCGAATCGCAGCGTCGAGCGGCTGGCCGAGCAGCGGCGAGCCGTCAATGTAAACCGCCATTCGGCACGGCCGCCCGTACCCCACCGCGCCGCGCGAGGAGATGGGAATGTCGTCGCCCGTATAGTCCTTGGCGAACGTCACGCCCGTCATGCCTCTCAGGAGCTCCACCGGTGTCGTCGAGCCGCGCCGCGCGATCTGTACGCGCGTCATGAACTCGCCGAAGCCACGCGCGCGGCGCTCCTCGAACCCGTTGCTGAAGTCGCCGCGCCGATTGGCCCGCTCCCGGATCCTGACCGGCGCCAGCGGCTGGGCCGCGTTGACCGTGCTCAGGTAGAGGGTCGGCTCGTACTCGTCGCCGACGAGCA
>JAYUMO010000213.1:0-11805 GCA_043762555.1 Gemmatimonadaceae bacterium
GGGACCGGGAGCGGGGTGCTGCGGTGGGAGGTCGATCCGACCGGGCAGGGTCCAGGGATCTACGTGGACACGCTCATCGTGACCGCGGTCGGGGCGACCGGCAGTCCGGTGCGGATCGTGGACACGCTCACGGTGTTCGAGCCGACGTTCGCCGTGAACTGCGCGGAGAGCGTGCTCATGACCGGAGCATCGTGCCTAGAACTAGCCGAGGCGAATTATCTCGACGCCACCGGCAACCATGACGGGACCTACAACTTGGGCGACCTGTTGGCGTACCTCGATCGCAAGGGGTTGCCACTGGGCTCGGCGCTGCTCGGTGCCGGGGCGAGGGACTCGACGACGCGGCGCGGCGGGAGCAGTGATCCACACACCGGATCGCGGCCGTGACGGGCCGACGAGGAGCGATGCTGGTGGGCCTCATCGCCGCGATCGGGTGCGGTGGCGACGGTGGTACCGCACCTGTCCCGCCGGACCCGGGACCGTTGGACCTGGTGCTCGGCACGCCCAATGCGGATGACGGCGCGCTTCTCGTGACGGTGAACGGGGCGACGGTCACGAGCGTCCAGACGGCGGGATTCGAGGTCACTTGGGTCACCTCCGGTTCCACGACGCGACTCTTGGTGCGCGGTTCTCTCGTCGCCGGTCCGATCGCGAGTGTCGTGGTGCCCGATCGGCACAAGCTCGGCAGCTACCATAAGTGGTGGTCGATCAGATCGCCGCACGGGGCCCGAGCTACGCGCAGCGGGACGCCGCAGCCTACAGCTGGGCGCTGCGCGTGCCGTAGCGACAGCCAGCCTCCGCACCCGAGCGGCCGCCGAGTCGCACCCTACGAGTCGCGGCCGCGAGGCAGGGTGGAGTCGGCGAGTTGGCGCCACACGAAATACGAGTACACGACGGGATAGAGGGCGAGCACGCCCGTCGCGCCGATCACACCCCACGTGACGGCGCGCGATCGCGTGAGGGCGAGGGTCATCAGCAGCACGCCGGCGGCGGTCATCGTGTAGCCGGCCACGCGATGCGTGCGTTGCCATACCTCGTCGCTCGACAGCGTCCACGGTGTGCGGATGCCGATGAACCAGGTGGAGTGCGTGCGCGGGAGAATGGTGCCGATCAATATGAAGAGGAGGCCGATGGCGACCGGGACGACGGCTTCGACGCGCACCGGCCAGCCGAGGGCGTAGCCGAGAACAGCGATCTGAATGGCCAACAGGAACACGACGAGGCCGAGGATCAACGTGTCATACGCGCCCTGGAATTTGGCGTAGTTGGCGCGGCGCGGATCGATCGCGGGGATCGCGCGGAGGATCAGCCAGAGGGCGGCGGAGAGAGTGGGAATGATCCAGGCGCCAACGGCGCGGCTCGACCACGCGTTGGGGCCATTACTGCCGAAATGGGTCGCGATGCGAGTGGGGAGTTGGTCGTAGACCAACAGCGTGAAGGCGACGGTCGCGGCGAGGATGAAAAATGCGAGCCACTTACGCATCGTGGGGGAGGGCTGAGAGTGGGGAAAGGGGTGTGGGGCGTGTCAGGAGGCTGGGAGGTAGAAGGCGTAGCCCGTAGTTACTGGTCGCTGGACGGGCGCGCGGGTCCACTCGCGCGTACGCGTAGAGATCGAACGGCTCACGGGCCGCGACCTCGCAACGACCGCTACCGGCGTTGGCACTTGGGGCAATAGTAAGTGGAGCGGCCGGCCTGAGCTATGCGGCGGATCTTGGTGCGGCAGCGGCGGCAGGGGGCGCCTTCGCGGTCGTAGACGCGCCAGTTCGTTTCGCGGTCGGACATCCAGTAGCGGCCGGCAGGGGCGCGGCGGAGCACATCCCTGATCGCGCGGACGAGGCGAGTGAGGCGCGCGGGGCCAAGCTTGGCCGCGGGCAAAGAAGGGCTCAGCTTCGCTAGCCAGAGCGCCTCGGCCGTGTAGATGTTACCGAGGCCGGCCACCACGCTCTGGTCCAGCAGCGCCGGCTTGATCGGGCCGCGGCGGCGCGCGAGGGAGGCGCCGAGCGCCGCCGGCGTGAACGACGCGTCCGTGGGCTCCGGGCCGAGTGGGGGGAGCGCGGCCGCGGCGTCGGCGGCGATGACCAGTGTGGAGAGAGCGCGCGAATCTACGAGGGCGGCGCGGGTGCCGTCCGTCATCACGAGCAGCGCGCGCGTGAAACGAGGGATCGCGTCGGCGTCGCGGCCGATCGTCCATTCGCCGTTGAGCCGGAAGTGCGCGACGAGCACGCCGCCGCCCTCGAAGCGCACGACCTGATGTTTGCCGCGGCGTTCCACCGCGGCGACGACACGCCCGGTGAGCCCGGCCACCGCGGCCGGGGGCACGCGGCGCGCGAGTCCCGGGTGCAGGACCTCCGCGCGCGCGATGGTCTTGCCGGCGATCGCGCCGGCGAGCTCGGCCACGGCGGCGGTGATCTCGGGCAGCTCGGGCACGCAGGGTCGGGAAAAGGGGGCGGCGAGCGCGCGCCCGATTGACGCGCACCCTGGCGCGCGTCACACTACGCGCGTGCCGAGCCCACCGCAATCCGCCATCGCCGAGGACCCCGCCCGCACGCGCGCCGTGCGGTGGACCCTGCTGGTCATCCTCGCGCTCAACGCGGCGGTGGTGGCAGTGAAGATCGTCGTCGGCCGGCGAACGAACGCGCTCTCGGTGCTCGGTGCGGCGCTCGAGTCCACGCTGGACCTCCTGAACAACGTGGTCGGGATCGTGCTCGTCAGGCTGGCCGCCCGCGGCCCCGACGAGGAGCATCCCTACGGCCACGCTAAGTTCGAGACGCTCGGCGCCCTCGGGATCGTCGGCTTCCTCTCGATCTCCTGCTTCGAGCTGCTGCGTGAAGGAGTGCACCGCGTGCTCAGCGGCGGCCGGCCGCAGATCCCCACGATCGCGGAGCTCGGGCTCATTGGCGCGACGATGGCCGTCAACTTGTTCGTCGTGCGCTACGAACGGCGCCGCGGCAAGGAGCTCGACAGTCCCTTCCTGCTCGCGGATGCCGCGCATACCAACAGCGATATCTACGTCACGGCGGCGGCGCTCTGCTCGCTCTTCCTCACGCGCCTGGGGTGGAGCGCCATCGACCCGGTGCTCGCGATCGTCGTCGCGCTCGTGATCGCCTGGAACGGGTACCTCATCGTGCGCGGCACGGTGCCGGTGCTCGTGGACGAGCGCGGGGTGGACGCGGCCGAGCTGCGCCGGGTGGCGATGGCCGTCGCGGGGGTGGTGGATGTGCGCGCCGCGCGCTCGCGCCGCCTCGCCTCCGGGGTGGTGGTCGCCGAGATCACCGTCGGCGTCGCCGCCGGGATGAGCGTTTCCGACGCGCACCGGGTGGCCGACGAGGTCGAGCGTCGCATCACCGAACAGCTTGGCGCCAGCGACGTGCTCGTGCACGTGGAACCGGCGTAGCCGAGCTGGCCCGGAGGGGGAACCTTGCGCGGCTAAGAGACTGACATAGCTTAAGATGCTGGCCCTCACCTCACGCGGTGCCAATGGCCCATCGCCCACGGTCCCTCCGACACGAGTACGAGTTGTACGTGGACCGGGAGATCGAGAATTACAAGGAGTCCGTGCCGCGGCGGGTCATCCTCGCCATCGGCGATGAGGCGGTGAAGTCGATGGGTGAGCAGCAGCAGCTGGCGCTCACGGAGATCCTGCTCTGCGCCGAAGTGGACCGGATCGTCCACGCACGGCTGCGCCTCCCCACCTACGACGCCTGGCGTAAGCGTCGCATCAAGGCGCTCGCCGACTACCAGCGCCCCGAGCGCTGGGGGATGCGGCACGACAGCGCGCTCGTCCAGACGGTGAAGTCAGCGACGGACGGCCACGTGCTCATCGCGGGCGCGAACGAGGAGGGGCCCGCCCTCTATCTGGCCGCGAACGGCTGTGACGTGACGGCGCTGGACCGCGAAGCGGAAGTGCTGGAGCGCGTCTTCGCGGCCGCCGCGGCGGTCGGACTCTCCGGCCGCATCCGCGGGCTCGTCGCCGACCTCGCGAGCTGGTCCCCCGACATGCCGCTCACCGCCGTCGTCTGCGCCGCGGCCGCCTTCGCCGGACTCTCGGACGGCGAACGCCGCCGCGCGATCGCCCTCCTCCAGAGCGCCACCACCGATGGCGGCGTCCACCTGGTGGAGACGAGCGCGCATGGCGTCCGCCTGGTCGCGATCGAGGAGTTGCGGGCGGTCTACCGGGGCTGGCACGTCACCATCGAGCGCGGGGGAACGAGTACTGAGACGTTCCTTGCCCGCAAGCAGGTGGCGTAGCGTTTGGACACAGGTGGTTCGTGAGGCCGCGTGTAGGGGTGAAACAGCCGGTCTCGGCACTCTTCTCTCGGCATCCGTAACTGCTTACTGCACAACAGCAAGCGGCGAATCAACATCCTGGCATGATGGGTGCTCTATACGTGGGCGGCCCTCGAACCGTTCCGGGGGCTTTTCCTTCGAGGAGAGCGCCATGGCCGCACACAAAGAAAAAGAAGTCATTTCGCCCGCCGAGCCGCTCGGCATC
This sequence comes from Gemmatimonadaceae bacterium, assembly GCA_043762555.1. Taxonomy (GTDB): domain Bacteria; phylum Gemmatimonadota; class Gemmatimonadetes; order Gemmatimonadales; family Gemmatimonadaceae; genus DATKOH01. Next base: position 4,493 of record JAYUMO010000213.1, read on the forward strand.
GTGATCTCCAATGGGGATCGGGACGAGCCGCCGCCGTTGTTCTGGGCGTACGTGTGGGGCGCAGTACCTGATGGCGCGGTGCCGGCGACGAAGAAGCGGGTGGCCTAGAGGAATAAGAGCACTATGGTCTAAGCAAAGCGCCGGCCGGGGTTTCCCCGGCCGGCGCTTTGCTTTTCGGCCTCGGCCTCGGCCTCGGCTCGTACAAGATCAACTACAACCGCAGCTACACGGCCTCGGAGAGGCTGGTGAAGGTAAAGTCCTTCACCTTCATCGAGGGCATCACGACGTCGCCGCCTTGCTCGGTGCCGGCGACGCGCTCGGCGCGGCCGAGCATCTCGAGATTGTTCAGCATGAACAATGGCGAGTCGTTGAAGCGGAAATTGCGGATCGCCTTGCTGATCTTGCCGTTCTCGATCAGGAAGGTGCCGTCGCGGGTGAGGCCCGTATAGAGAATGGTACGCGGGTCCACCTGGCGGAGGTACCAGAGGCGCGTGACGAGGATGCCGCGCTCGGTCGCCTTGATGAGGTCGTCCACGCTGTTCGTGCCGCCCTGCATCTTGATCCCCTGGGGTTGGCCGGTGGCCGGTTTCCCCATCTTCTTCGCCCAGAATCGGGAGTAGTAGAGCTCCTTCAGCACGCCCTTCTCGACGAACAGCTGGCGGCCCACCGGCAGCCCGTCGCCATCGAAGGGTTGGGAGAGCAACTGCGGATCCTGCGGGTCGGCGAAGATCGTCACGCGCTCATCCATGATCTTCTCGCCGATCTTGGTCTGCGGACCGGCGGCCTTCATGGCGGCCGCGGTGGAGTCCTTGTTGGCGCCCGCGGGCAGCGTAGCCGGCGGCTTGGTGAAGGGACTCCGTCCTTCGTCGGCCGAGCGCGCATCGGACGCGTTGCCGATGAGCTGCACGAGATCGCCCGCCGCCTGCGCTTCGAAGACGACCGTGTAGCGGCCCGGCTCGATCGCCACCGGATTGCGCGACAGCATCGCCTTCTCGGTGGCGCGGTCGGCCACGCTGCGGAAGTCCAGGTGCTCCCAATCTTGACTGTCTGCCGCGGCCCAGCCGGAGCCGGAGCCGTCGGTGGTGCGGACGGTGAGCTGGTAGTTCGAGCTGGTGTTCCGGTAGTACGCGAACAGGCCCTTGTCGTTGGCGAGGGCGTTGGTGTTCGCGCTCGTCAACATGAATCCGGAGGCGAGCAGATCGCCCGCGCCGCGCGACTTGCCGAGTGCCTGGAGCGCGACCTTTGCGCGATCGCCCGGCGTCAGCTTCGCGGTGGATTCGAAGTACGCGTTCACCGGCAGGTAGCTCTGCGGACCGAGCGGGGGCATCGCCTCCGGATCCTCGGGGGCGAGCTTGGCCAGCGCCTCCGCCTGTCGGACGGTGCGCTCGATCGCTTCGTCGGTGAGCTCGTTCGTGACAACGACCGCGTGCCTGCTGCCGTACGAGCTCTGAATGGCGAGCCCGACGTCGGCGACCAAACCCGACGTGGACATCTGGTTGGCCGCGAAGCGCGTATTCCCGGTCGCGTTCGACGTGAGCTGCACTTCGCAGCTGTCCGCCTTCGAGAGCTTGATGGCGCGCTCGCACACCTTCTGCGAGTCGTCGCTGGAGAGGATGACCGAGGCGGGCGAGGCGTCGCGCTCGATCAGCCGATGGGGTCGAGTGTGGCGGCTCACGCTTTTCTCCCGGTGTTGATGACGTTGATGTCGCGGAAGCGGGCGGGCACGGCGCCGTGGCTGACGGCGTTGATCTGGCCGGGCTGGCCTTTGCCGTCGAAGAAGCTGCCGCCGAGCTCGTAGCCGCGCTTGCCACCGATCATGTCCATGCTGTTCCAGAAATCAGGCGTGCGCATCTGGTAGGCGACGTCCTTGAGCATCCCGACGATCTTGCCGCCCTTGATCTCCCAGAAGGTCTGGCCGCCGAACTGCGCGTTGAAGCGCTGCTGGTCGATCGAGAAGGAGCCGTCGCCGATGATCGCGATCCCCTTGTCGGTGGCGGCGATGAGATCCTCCCACACGAGATCCTTCTCACCCGGGAGGAGCGAGACGTTGGGCATTCGCTGGAACTGCACGTAGTCCCAGCCCTGCGCATACGAGCAGCCGTGGGAGCGCGTCTCGATCTTCTGTTGCTTGTACCACCAATCGAGCCACATCGCCTGTTCGCGCGTGGTCTGGTAGTCGTTGAAGATGCCGTTCTTGATGATGAGGAAGTCGTTCGGCTTCACGCCATCATCATCGAAGCCGATCGTCGACAGGCCGCCCTCCTGCGAGCGGTCGCCCTGCACGTTCATGAACTCGGGGCCGTATTTCAGCTTGCCGAGCATCTTCTCCGGGGGCGACACGAAGCTCGTGCCCGCGTAGTTCGCCTCGTAGCCGAGGGCGCGATCGAGCTCGCTCGGATGGCCGATCGATTCGTGGATCGTGAGCCAGAGGTGCGAGGGGTGTAGCACGAGGTCGTACTTCCCCACTTCCACCGGCTTGGCCTTGAGCATCTGCGCCGCTTCCTCACCCCACTTGCGCGCATTGCCGGGCAGATCGCTCTTGAGCACGTACTCCCAGCCGCGCCCCATGGGCGGAACGACATTGCTGCGGTTCTGGAAATCGGAGAAGTCGGGCGCGATGGCGGTGATCTGCATCAGCGGCCAGCTCCGGACGAGCGTCTGCTGCGTGACGGAGCCATCGCTGTTGGCGTAGTTGCGCTCTTCCTTCACGAAGAAGAGACCGCTGAACACGTACTTCACGCCATCCACCTTCATCGCTTCGGCGTTCGTCTTGAGCAAGAGGTCCGCCTTCTCCTCGACCGAGACGGTGAAGGGGTCGGTGGTGAAGGCACTCTGCCAGGTGGCGCTCGGCACCTCGGGCGCGGGCGCGAGCTCGACGGCCTTGTCGCGCGCCATCCGATTCGCCTTGGCGATGAGCACGGCTTCCTTCGCGGCGCCGGCGACGCTGTCCTTGGTGAGATTCCGCGTGCCGCCGTAGCCCCACGCGCCGTCCACCAGCGCGCGAACACCGCATCCGATCGAGTCGGTGTCGACGACGTTCTGGATCTGGTGCTCGCGCGTGAAGACGAAGTTGCGACGTTGCCGGCCGATGCGGACATCGGCGTAGCTGGCCCCGGCCATCTTCGCGGCGTTGAGCGCGTCCATCATGAGGTCCTTGATGGCCGCGTCGGGGAGCGGCGGTGCGGCGGCGGGTCCGGCGAGCAGCGCGGTGGCGCCCCCGGTGGCCTTCCACGCGTTGGCGGCGGCGATCGCGGCCGCCACCTGCGCGCTCTTCTTGAGGAACTCTCGTCGGTCGCTCATCAGATGGCGTCACTCAGGCTGGTGAAGTTGAAGTCGCGCGCCTGGATCGGCGGCACGACGATGGCGAAGCCGGGGCTGCCGTCCTCGCTCGCACTCACGCGAACGGACTCACCCATGGCCTCGAGGTTATTGAGCAGGAACACCGGCGACTCGTTGAATCGCAGATTCTTGATCGCCTGGGTCACCTTGCCGTTCTCGATCAGGAAGGTGCCGTCGCGCGTGAGTCCCGTGTACAAGACCGTGCGCGGGTCCACGGGGCGGATGTACCAGAAGCGCGTCACGAGAATGCCGCGCGGCGTGGCGGCGATGAGGTCCTCCGTCGTGCCGCTGCCGCCGGCCATGTGGAGCGACCGGATGAGCGGCGTGGGCTCCTTCCCCTGCTTCTGCGCCCAGTAGCGGTCGTACGACAGGTTCTTCACCACGCCGCGATCGAGCCAGACGGTGCGCACGGTGGCGAGGCCGTCGGACGCGAAGGGATAGGCGCGCGCTTCCGGATCGGCGGGGTCGGACCAGAGCGAGACGCGCTCGTCCACCACCTTGAGGCCGATCTTGTTCCCGCCACCGGGCTTCGTGAAGAAGCTGCGCCCCTCGTCCGCGTTGCGCGCGTTGAGGGCGAAGCCGAGCAGCTGGACGAGGTTGCCGACGGCGGTGGGCTCGAGCACTACAGTGTAGCGGCCGGGCTCGATGGCCACCGGCGCATCGGAGCGGCGCGCCTTGTCGATGGCGCGCTCGCCGAGCGCCTGCGGATCGATCTTCGACCAATCGGAGTGCGAGGCCCCGGCCCACCCGCTGCCGGTGCCCTCCACCGTGCGGACGGTGGTGGTCATCGACGCGCCGGTCTGGCGGCCGTAGGCGAACAGGCCGTCGCTGTTCGCGATCGCGGCGATCTCGGCGTCCGATTCGATGTAGCCGGTGGAGACGAGTCCGGCGGTGAGCGCCGGTTGGGTGACGCGGCGCACGGCGGCGGCGCGGCCGGCGGGATCGAGGCTCGCGGTGGAGGTGCTCCAGCCGTCGACCGGGAGGTACTGCTGCCGCGGGAGCTCCGGCATCAGCTCCGGGTCGTCGGGGGAGAGGCGCGCCAAGCGCTCCGACATCTCCACCGTCGCTTGAAGCGCCGCGTCATCGAGCTTGTTCGTGCTCGCACTCGCGGCGCGCTGGCCGAACACGCTGCGCACGCTGATCACGGTGTCGGTGTCGTCGCCGGCGGTGCTCACCTGGTTCACCGCGAAGCGGGTGTTGCCGCGCGCGCCGTTCGTGATCGTGACCCGCGCGTGCTCGGCCTTCGAGAGCGCGAGCGCGCGCTTGGCGAGCGCCTCGGCGGCGTCGCGGGAGAGCGCGTTGTCGGGATCGTACAGCGAGCGCGGCGTCATGGGTTCGCCTTCCGCCCGGTGTTGATCACGTTGATCTGGTGGAAGCGGGAGGGCACGCAGCCGTGGCTCACGGCGTTCGCCTGTGACGGCTGCCCCTTGCCGTCGTTGAAGGCGCCGCCCAGCTGATAGCTCTTCGGGCCGCCGATCAGGTCCATCGCGTTCCAGAACTCCGGGGTACGCATCTGGTACGCGACGTCCTTGAGCATGCCGGTGATCTTGCCGCCCTTGATCTCGTAGAAGAGCTGGCCGCCGAACTGCGCGTTGTAGCGCTGCTGGTCGATCGAGAAGGAGCCCTCGCCGACGATCGCGATCCCCTTGTCGGTGGCCGCGATCAGATCGTCCCAGCCAAGCTCCTTCTCCCCGGGGAGGAGCGAGATGTTGGGCATGCGCTGGAACTGCACGTCGGACCATGATTGCGCGTACGAGCAGCCGTGGGAGCGGGTTTCACGCCCCTCCTTCTTGTACCACCAGTCCAGCCAGAGCGCCTGCTCGCGGGTGGTCTGGTAGTCGTTCACGACGCCGTTCTTGACCACCAGGAAGGTGTCGGGGGCGACCCCTTCATCGTCCCAGCCGACGGCGGACAGGGAGCCGGGCTGCTGGCGGTCGCCCTGGATGTTCATGAAGTCGGGACCGTAGCGGAATTGCCCGAGCATCTTCTCGGGGGGCGCGATGAAGCTGGTGCCGGCGAAGTTCGCTTCGTAGCCCATCGCGCGGTCGAGCTCGGTGGGGTGCGCGATCGACTCGTGGATGGTGAGCCAGAGATGCGTGGGGTGGAGCACGAGATCGTACCGGCCGACCTCCACCGGTCGGGCGGAGAGCTTCTGCACCGCCTCGGTGGCCCAGCGCGGCGCGTTCTCGAGGAGCTTCGCGTCGCGTACGTGCTCGTAGCCCAGCCCCATCGGCTGCACATCTGTGGATTGGCGCGACTGGAAATCGGAGAAGTCGGCCGCGACCGCCGTCACCGTCATCGTCGGCTGCGCGCGAGAGATCGTTTGCACGACGAAGGTACCATCGCTCGTCGCGAGCGTCTTCTGTTCGCGGCGGAAGAACATTCCCGAGGTGACGAACTTCGCGCCGTTCACCTTGAGCGCGGCGTCGTTCGCGGCGAGGAGGAGGCCGACCTTGTCCTCCACCGCGACAGTGAAGGGATCGATCTCCACCGGCGTCCGCCAGACTCCGTTCGGGGTGGGCGTGACCGGCGCGAGCACCACCTGGCGCACGAGCGCGCTGCGATCGGCGTTGGCCATCGCGACCGCGCGTTTGACGAGGCGGAGCACCTCGTCGCGCGTCAGTTCGCGGCCGGCGGCGAAGCCCCACGCGCCGTTGACGAGCACGCGCACGCCCATGCCGAAGGTCTCCGAGTCGGACAGCGCCTGCACGCGGTGTTCGCGGGTGAGGATCGTCTGCGACCGGTTCTCGGAGATGCGCACGTCGGCGTACTGCGCGCCGGCCTGCGTCGCGGCGTCCACGCCAAGGAGGGCGAGCTCGCGCACCGACGCGTCGCCCGGGGACGGCGGGGCATTTTTGGTTGGAGAGGGAGCGGACGTCGGCGCCGGGGGCGCGGCGGTGCCGGCGCAGGCCGCGAGTCCGATCGCCGCCGCGGCGGCTCCGGACGTGATCAGGAATTCGCGGCGCGAGCTGTCCATGCGGCGGCCTGGTACCAGAGAGGAGCGGGAATATGGGGTTCGACACCGGGCGCTGCAATTGGGTTGCCGTTGCGCCTCGCTTTGCAAAGAAGCCCAACGGCGCGTTGCCGCGGATCTTCGCGGATCAGCAGCCCGGACTTACGCGGATCGCTCCGCTAGCGGGGAGAGCACATCGCGCCACCTCGAGGGTGGGAGTCTTTGTGAACGACAGCTGGCGGTCGGAGATCCGCGTCGGTCCGGCCGCCTCTCCGCGTCCCTCCGCCGCGATGTGCCGTGGCCTTCACCGAGCTCGATCTCCTCGAATTCGATGTCGTTCTCACAGCATCGCCGTCGGGCCCTCCGGCGATGCCCTCTCCGTCCGATCGGAGCGATCCGCGTAAATTCGGCCTGTTGATCCGCGAAGATCCGCGGCAACGCGCCGTTGATCGTGGCGCCCCGGTAAGGCGAAAGGGGGGTGAAGAAGGCCGGTGGTTCCGGATGGGGGGGCCGCGATGTAATCTTGCGACTCTCACCGTAACGCGGAGCACGGCCCGGGCATGCCCACGCTGACGATCGACGGACGGACGGTCACCGTCCCCGACGGGACTTCGATCCTGCAGGCGGCGCGCTCGCTCGGCGTAAACGTGCCGACGCTCTGCTGGTATCCGGAGCTTCCCGTGGTGGGGAGCTGCCGGATCTGTCTCGTGTCGGTGGAGGGGAATCCGAAGCTCGTCGCGTCGTGCGACGCGAAAGCGGCGGACGCTCAGGTGGTGACCACCGAGTCGCACGCGGCGGTGGAGAACCGACGCGCCGTCCTCGGCATGTTGCTCGAGCGCTATCCGGTGGAGCGGATCCCCGCGGATGGCCCGGGCAACGAGTTCGAGCAGATGGTGCGGCGCTACGGCGTGCCGCTGCGGAAGCGCTCGCCGCTCCCGCTGCGCGCGGGGGACGAGCGCGAGGGCGATCCGCTCATCCAGCACGACATGAGCACGTGCATCCTGTGCACGCGGTGCGTGCG